>NZ_DDKA01000016.1:0-60291 GCF_002339225.1 Sphingobacterium sp. UBA2610 | reverse complement strand
CAATATACCTGCTAGTATTTTATATAAAAAGTTACATATTTTAATATTTATTTATTATTTTGGGGTAAAAGTTACCAATTTTGCAAATTAAGTACTCAATGAGTTGCTTATACTTTTAAATGAGAAAATTAACCCTAAATATGGTTGAATAATGCATCAGCAGCGGGACTCTTTATCTATGCTTTCTGACCAAACTGTAAATACAAGGTTGGAGGGATTAATCACGACCACCGATGATGGCACTATTCTACTGTTTAACAAACGCGCACAAGAGCTTTTAGACCTCGAAAGTACGGCAACCACCAACAAACTACATGATTTAATTACATTTTACTCAGCAGATGATCTTTCGGTATTGTCGCCTACAGAAACGCCATTTTTTACAGCTCTTTCCAAAAACCAAGACCAAAATGAAATTATCCTAGGAAGAAAAAAGGATCAAGAGTTTAAATGGTATCAATTCGATGTTCATGTTATGATAGAAGACAATAAAAAAGGTCTTTTAATTTCATTTATGGATGTATCGAAATTGGTCAATAAAAACCGCGTCCTGGAAGATAAACAACACCAACTTCAATTGCTTGTTGCCTCATTGAATGATCTCGTATTTGAAGTAACCGATGCTGGTGTATTTAAAAACTACTGGACCAACAATCCAGATCTCTTGTTCTACAGTCCCGAAGAATTTCTAAACAAGAGTCTCACAGAACTCTTTCCGCCGGATCTTGCTGTACCCACTGTCCAATTGATACAAAATTCATTAAAATTGGACCGCGAACTTAAGATGGATTTTCAATCCAATTTAAACGAGCACAAGGACAAATGGTATCGTTTACAGATTAAACCTATACATAGGGCTCAGAACCGGGTAGCCCTGGTTATTTCCGACATTACAAAACAAGTCGAGTCCAATGAAAAAAGTAAATTCAATGAACACAAATTTAATCAAGCATTTTATTTATCTGGTCTGGGAATCTCTTTGACAAGCCTCGAAGGTTACTGCATAGAATCCAATAACATGTTAACCAAAATTCTTGGTTATTCTCATGAAGAAATGTCGACAACCAAGTTTACTGATCGAACACACCCAGACGATATAGATAAAGATGTTGAACTTAGAGAAAAACTTGTCAGGGGCGAAATTGAAGCATTTACGCTTCAAAAACGCTATTTACATAAATTAGGACATTTTGTATGGTGTTCTGTAACGGTTGCGGCAGTTTTTGATAATGCCAATACCGCACAATTTCTGATCGTCCAGGTGCAGGATATTTCCGAATCAAAAAAGAATATAGAAATTCTAAAGAGGCAAAAGATTGAATCGGATCTAGTCAAAATAGATCTTGAAACCAAAATACGACAACTGGAAGAATTTGCTAACATCCTCGCTCATGATCTAAAGGGCCCACTCAGTAATATACAGATGCTTATTGACGAAATCAAGGTAATTGATGACGAAAAAATAAAAGCAGATTTTATGAACCTTCTGGATATTAGCAGTGACAACCTGACTGAAACATTACATGATTTGGGGGGTATACTTGATATCAAATCAAACAATTCACTGATTTACGAGCAATGTAATTTTCTCGATGTATTCAAAAAAGTGCAACAGCAATTTCTGGAAGAAATACAGCAAAAAAATGCGACTATTTCCATCGAATTCAATGTAAAAGATATTTATTATCCTAAGATTTACCTGGAAAGTATCTTAAGCAATCTCCTGAGTAATGCACTCCGATTTACGGCAAAAGATAGAGCCCCTAGGATCGAAATACATACGCATCTGGAACAAGAAGGAACCTTATTAACGGTTAAAGACAACGGGCTGGGTATTAACCTACCAAAATACAAATCTGAGCTGTTTATGTTCAAAAAGGTTTTTCACCGTGGATTTGAGACTAAAGGTGTCGGATTGTTTCTCATAAGATATCAGATCGAATCATTGGGCGGAAAGATCGATGTACAAAGTAAAATCGATTCGGGTAGTACCTTTTATGTCAAATTTTTAGAAAAAGCATATAAAAATCCGCTGATACAACTATAAAAAATAGCGTTCAATCCTGTTCGTAGAAAATAACTGCTAAGATCCTGGACAGCGTGATCTCACAAGTAAAAGAGTAAAAGAAAAACTGCGATGTCAATCAACGACAAAGATGAGGTTTATTGACACGATGAAAACATTATTAATCAAAAAGACCATGACTCCTGAAACTAAAAGAACGATCATTCTCATTGATGATAATGCCATTTTACGTACTATTTTCGGCCATATGCTACAGGGATTTACCGACTATGAGATTGACTTTCATTCCTTCAAAAATGCACTGGATGCATTGGATTTTTTGGATAACAATGACATCTGCCAGTCGCTGATGCCACCCATACTCTTTGTGGATATCAATATGCCATTTATGACTGGTTGGGAGTTAATGGATGTACTTGAAAATAGTACAGACTTCATCAAACGAACCAAGATTTTTATTGTCAGCTCCTCTACGAGCAAAAGCGATCAGGAGCAACTGGCTAATTATCCTTTTATAAGCGGTTTTATTCTGAAACCTTTTGGAAAAGAATCTATTTACGAGATTTTGAAAAAAATCGATTAAAAAAAAGCCCCCAAAACTTTATTACTTAATTATTGGAGGGCTTTTTATTTTGACAACTTATTGTCGTGGACAGCGGACAGCCACTGTCGTTATTCTTTTTGAGCGATTAAATCGCCTGACACTTGTCTGCCAACCAATTCTTTTCCTCAACCGTAAGATGAGTCGATAATTGATCAAATACCCACTGATTATAGTTATTTAGCCAGGCAATATGTTTCTTATCCAATAAGGATTTTTCGATTAAATCAGTTGCGATATAACATATTGTTAGTGTCTCAAAGTCCAGGAAGTCTCCAAATTCGGAAGATCCTGCTCTACGGGTCAACACGAGGTTCTCAATGCGAATACCATGTTTGCCGACGCGATACAATCCAGGCTCTATTGAAGTGATCATACCTGGTTCAACAGCAACATCTATTGCTGCTGCATTGAACACTTGTGGACCTTCGTGTACATTCAAGAAGAAACCGACACCATGTCCCGTACCATGCCCATAATTGCGTAATGTTTCCCACAATGGACGACGCGTAATTGCATCGATCTGATAGCCGCGCGTTCCAGTAGGGAAGATAGCCTGAGAGCCTTCTATTGTTCCCTTGAGCACAAGGGTATAATCCTCTTTTTCCTCCTGCGTAAGACCTCCAAGCGTTACCACTCTGGTAATATCCGTTGTCCCTGTAGTATATTGCCCCCCAGAATCGACCAATAGTAAACCTTTAGGCTCTAGTGTATAATTCGATTTTTCATTAGCCGAATAATGCGGCAGGGCACCGTGATCCAAATATCCCGCAATTGTCGTGAATGAGACGTCAACAAAGCCATCTTGACTTTCACGAAATCCACGTAATTTGTCAGCAATAGATAATTCAGAAAGCTCACCAGAGGAGACATTCTCTTCCAACCATTTGAAGAAACGAGTCAACGCTATACCGTCTTTTACAAACGTATGGCGGTTATTTTCAACTTCAACCTTATTCTTAATTGCTTTTAAACTCGTCGAAGGGTTTATTTTCTCAACAATTTTAACCCCTTTAGGTACGCTGTCGAAAACAGCAAAACAGGTGCGTTTGGGATCGATAAGAATAGATGCAACCTCCAATGTCGGAACTGTCTCAAAGAGATCCTCATAAGCTGCAATATCCACTCCGTAGCCCTTCAGTTCTTCAGTTGCCTGAGTTGTCAGCTTCGAAGGTTCGATATAAAGCGTTGCATTTTCTGCTGTAATTAATACAAATCCTAAAACAACAGGGTTACAAGGTACATCTTGACCACGGATGTTTAATAACCAGGCCAGGTCATCCAAAGATGAGATCAGATGAGCCTCCGTTCTATTCTTTTTCATCTCCGCGCGGACAGCTTCAATTTTAGAAACCGTTGACTGTCCCGTAATATTTTCGTCCAGCAGGTAGGCCTGTGCCTTAGGAAGTTCTGGTCGTCCTTCCCATAATGATGACAACAGGTCAACATGACCATCTACTTTAATCTCCAAAGGCTCCAAAGTATGCTGAACAGATTGAGCCACTAATAAAGAAGCGAGATTGCCGTCAAACGCAACTTTAGCACCAGCGCCCAACTGTTCGCCCAACCAATCTGCATACTCCGCTGCACCTTGCACTTTCAATTTCACCAATTCAAAGCCTGTTCCCGCCAATTGCTCTGCTGCTTGGACAAAATAACGAGAATCGGTCCAAAGGCCCGCAAAATCCTGCGTGATTGCCAAAGTACCTGCTGATCCGGTAAAACCCGATGCCCAGGCGATGCATTTATAACGTTCCGGTAGATATTCACTAATATGAGGATCTGATGATGGGATGATATATCCATCGATTCCCTGAGCCTTCATCGCCTCACGAATGGCAGCTAATTTTTCGATATGCTTCATGTCGTTTATACAATTTTACGCAAGTTAGGATTTTTTAGGGGCGAATGCCTAACTTTAAGCCAAATAAAACAAACGAAACACAGCGAACGCTTTTCCCTAAAATTGGCAGCGTTCCAGGAATTACAATACGTCCAATGGAATATCCATGAGTTCCAAACACGAATAAAAATAACCGTGCCAACAAGCTCATCGAAGATAAGCTGGATATACCATAGGACTATAAAAACATGATATATGAACCAATTTGTGCTAAGTGCCATTGCTTTTTCTGCCTACACGTTAACGACCGTTGCTACGCCAGTATATGCACAGGATCTTCGTAGTAAAATTCAGGATGCATTCACGCAATTTCAAAATCAGGAAAACCTCAGAAATGGTTTGAGCTCATTGACCGTTTTCGACGCAAAAACAGGCCAGACTGTATTCGCAGCAAATGAGAACGTCGGATTGGCGACCGCTTCCACCATGAAGGTCATCACTTCGGCTACGGCCTTGGACTTCCTGGGCAAGAATTTTCACTTCAAAACAACCCTGTATTATACAGGTGAAATCGACGAGAACGGAGTGTTAAACGGAAATATTATTGTGACAGGTACGGGGGATCCTACCCTCGGCAGCGCCCGCTACCCGGAGACTCAAGCAACAACGATACTGAACAAGTGGCTTACAGCAGTCCAGAATGCCGGTATTAAAAGTATAAATGGCGCAATCATCGCCGATGACCGGCTTTACAATGGCAACCAGCTTCCAGGGGGCTGGATCTGGACCGACATGGGCAATTACTATGGTGCTGGAATTTCTTCCCTCAATTGGTGTGAAAATGCCTTCGGCATAAATTTTCTGCCAAGCACTAAAGTCGGAGCTAAAGCTGAGATCGCCAATTACACAACGCCAGTTCCGTATCTGGAAATCATCAATGAAACAACCACGGGTAAATCGGGAAGCGGAGACAATGTGTACGCCTATGCCGCTCCCTATTCGACCAAGATATTTGTGCGCGGCACCTATGGACAGGACCTCAAGAAAACTATCGAGCTCTCTTCGCCAGACCCGGCCTATGATCTCGCTTATCAATTAAATGAAGTACTAAGTAACAACGGTATTACCGCCAGCGAACTACCAGCTACCGGGACCAAGATGGATTCAGTTGATATTTCAAAAAAACAGACCCTCGATATCCATTTATCTCCAACCTTAGACAAAATTGTCTACTGGTTTAACCAAAAGAGCATCAACCTTTACGGAGAGGCCTTGTTGAAAGCGATTGCTTATACAACAGCTGGTAAAACGGGCACCGAAGATGGCGCCTATTATATACAGAAATATTGGAATGCCAAATTAGGCATAAAATCCAGTGAACTCAATAGCATGGATGGCTCTGGTCTATCACCTCAAAATAGGGTGACCACATCTGCCATGAATAAGATTATGCAATATGCACAAAAACAAAGTTGGTACCCCGCCTTCTACGAAAGTCTTCCTACATATAACAATATGAAGATGAAAAGTGGAACAATTGGTGGCGTACTTGGTTATACAGGTGTACATACCAATAAAACAGGACAGTCATTTACCTATACTTTGCTGGTCAATAACTATTCTGGGTCTGCGTCCAATATGCGCCAGCAAATGTTTAAACTATTGGATGTGCTGAAGTAACATATTATTGTCTAATTATAATAAGATATTGGCAAATATTTCCAATTATCAAAAAGAATGATAGATTTGTAGCCTTAAATTAATAAAATCGTAATGAGTAACACTAATCGTAAACAGGCAGCGTTAAACTACCATGCAATGGGTAGACCTGGTAAAATAGCTGTTGTTCCGACCAAACCAACAAATTCGCAAAGAGACTTGTCATTAGCATATTCTCCGGGTGTAGCGGAGCCATGTTTGGCTATTGCTGAGAACAAAGAAGATGCTTATAAATATACCGCAAAAGGAAACCTTGTTGCTGTTATCAGTAATGGTACAGCAGTATTGGGCTTAGGCGATATCGGCGCCCAAGCTGGTAAACCAGTCATGGAAGGTAAAGGATTATTATTCAAAATTTTTGCCGACATTGATGTATTTGACATCGAAGTGGACACCAAAAATGTCGATGAGTTCGTCAACATCGTCAAAGCATTGGAACCTACTTTTGGCGGGATCAACCTGGAAGATATCAAAGCACCGGAATGTTTTGAAATCGAACGTCGTCTAAAAGAAGAAATGAACATCCCAGTGATGCACGATGACCAACATGGTACGGCAATCATTTCGGGTGCTGCATTGATCAATGCCTGTGAAATTATCGGAAAAGATATTTCTAAAGTGAAAATCGTCGTCAATGGCGCTGGCGCAGCTGCAATGTCATGTACTGCAATGTATATTTCAGTAGGTGCCCGCAAAGAAAATATTGTGATGCTGGACAGCAAAGGTGTTATCCGTACGGATAGAGAAAATCTGGATAGCATGAAAGCACAATATGCAACAGATCGCGATATCCGCACCCTGGCAGATGCTGTAAAAGATTCGGATGTATTTATTGGTCTATCGGCAGCGGATGTTATGTCGGCAGAGATGTTGTTATCGATGGCTCCAAACCCAATTGTATTGGCAATGGCAAATCCAAATCCGGAGATTGCTTACGATTTGGCAATGGCTACACGTAACGATATTATCATGGGTACAGGTCGATCAGACTATCCTAACCAGGTAAACAATGTATTGGGTTTCCCATACATCTTCCGGGGTGCTTTGGATGTACGTGCAACAGCAATCAACGAAGAAATGAAAATTGCGGCAGTGCATGCAATTGCAGATTTGGCGAAACAACCTGTTCCCGAAGAAGTAAATCAAGCCTATAACACCAGCAATTTAAAATTCTCGGAAGAATATATTATTCCAAAACCTACCGATCCGCGATTGATCACTGAAGTTTCCATGGCTGTTGCAAAAGCTGCCATCGCATCAGGTGTAGCACAGACCGTAATCGAAGACTGGGATCAATATAGCGACGCATTACGTAAACGTCTGGGTAAAGATGATGCGATTATGCGCAATTTAACCATGGCTGCTAAAAGAGATCCTAAACGTGTTGTTTTTGCAGAAGCAGACAATTACAAAACGTTGCGTGCGGCACAGATTGTTAAAGAAGAAGGCATTGCTATTCCAATTCTTTTGGGTAGAAAAGATAAAATCGAACGTCTAATCAAAGAATATGCTTTTGAACTGGATGGCCTTGAAATTATCGACCCGGTTGCTGAAGTAGATGGCGAAACGGAGCGCTCGAAGAAATTTATTGAGCATCTTTATAGCAAAAGACAACGTCGTGGTATTTCGAAATACGACGCCCGTAAGTTGATGTACGACCGTAACTATTTTGGTGCCTCTTTAGTGGAATTTGGCGAAGCTGATACCCTAATTTCCGGTATGACCAAAAATTATGCAAATACAATCCGTCCGGCATTGCATGTAATCGGTGCTAAGCCAGGCAGCCGTGTGGCAGGTATGTACATGATGTTAACCAAAAAAGGACCAATCTTCATGGGCGATACAACCGTAAATGAAGACCCTACAGCACAAGAATTGGCAGACATTACCCTGTTACTGGATAAAGCTGTGAAACGTATGAACATTCAGCCACGTATTGCATTACTATCTTACTCTAATTTTGGTTCAAGTGAAGGAAAAACGCCAACAAAAGTAAGAGCAGCAGCGCAGATTCTACACGATCAACATCCAGAGATTATTGCTGATGGTGATTTACAAGCAAACTTCGCCTTAAACAGCGAAATGTTGACCGCAAACTTCCCGTTCAGCTGCTTGAATGGAAAATCGGCGAATACACTTGTATTCCCTAATTTGGAGTCTGGAAATATCGCTTATAAATTATTGCAAGAAGTTGGTGAAGCTGAGGCAGTAGGTCCAATCCTTCTGGGTATGAACAAACCTATTCACGTATTGCAACTGGATAGCTCTGTGCGCGAAATCGTCAATATGGTTACCATTGCCGTAGTAGATGTACAAGCACATCTTAAAAATTTATAGAATAGCTTAAAATCTTCCTATATTCGTATACTATGTACGAATATTTCATTGGAAAATTAGCATATAAAGCCCCCACTCATGTTGTTATCGATGTGAGTGGGATTGGTTATTATGTCCACATCTCGCTCTATACCTTCTCCCAAATCAAGGATCAGGAAAACTGTAAACTATTTATTTCACTTCAAGTTCGGGAAGACTCACACACGCTTTATGGCTTTGCAACAGAAGGCGAGAAAAAATTATTCGAAAATTTGATCTCTGTTTCTGGTATTGGCCCCAATACAGGCCGTATGATCCTATCGTCAAACACACCCGATGAGATCCAGTCTGCCATCGTCAATGGCCAGGTTGTCCTCATTCAAAAGATTAAAGGAATTGGCCCTAAGACAGCACAACGTCTTATACTGGAACTTCAGGATAAATTAAAAAAACAGGGCTTCGAAGCTTTGGCATCACCTATCCAATCCCAATCAGTTCCGGACGAAGCATTGTCAGCACTAGTGATGCTCGGATTCAACAAAGTCGCGGCAGAGAAGGTGTTAAATACCATTTTAAAGACCGAAAGCAATCTTTCCGTAGAGGATATGATCAAATTAGCATTGAAACGACTTTAATGCATAAACATTTGCTGAACATATCCGATATTAATCATTAGATGACGGATACGTGCTATTCATGCTGTAACGTAAAAGATATAAAGGAACCTTCGGGTTCCTTTGTCATTTCCCGAACCTCAGTTTTGCAATACTTCGCGCCCTATTAACAGTGCTTCAAATTTGAAACATCAAAAAGATATTGCTATAAATAATAAGGAGCTGATAGGGACTTTATAGGGACCTCATTCGGACCTTATTCGGATAAAGCCCTATCAGCTCTGTTGAATGTACCTATAAACTAAGCATTAAAAACGGATCAAAAATGACATCATTCAGAAGAAGTTTCAAGGTCGTTATCTTCCCTTCACGTGATCGAAATAATCTGTACAACGAAAGAAGGTTTAGTGATAAAGCATCAGCTCACAGGAGATACGAACATTTAAAAAGGCATATTTTTTTACCTAAATTTAGATACTATTCCCCGAAGTAAAATATCCCCTTTAACAGACTAAACAAACGATTGATCTAACCCAAACACGTTATTATCCAAACTACTTCTAAGTGCCCAAAAATACGTTCAACAGTGTTTTCATACCCTATTTGTTACATTTTCTCTTTGCTAAAACGTATTTATTCACCTATTTTTAGAACTTCTTATTTCAGTTATAATCTCACGCATGAAGAAACTATTTTCACTTGCGCTGGCTCTAAGTATAGGAGCAGCAGTATTTGCGCAAGAAAAGAAAGATGCTACCTTGAACATTGTGCCCTTACCGCAACAGGTTCAAATTAAAAATGGTACATTTAAAATCAACGCTAACACCAAAATCGCCTTTGATAGCGAAGAGGACAAAAAAGTTGCAACGCTGTTTCAGGATTTCCTAAAAAGCAACTACAGTCTCAATTTATCCCTAGTGAAATCAGCGAGCAGCAATACGATCTATTTCTCCTACAAAAACGCAAAATCCACTAATGCTGAAGCGTATGAACTTAACATAAGTTCAGACCGCGCAACTATTAGCGGAAAAGCTGCCGGTCTATTTTATGGTATGCAATCGTTGATCCAGTTGCTACCTGTGGATAAAAAGGCCAGCATAGAAATTCAACAAGCTTCAATCCAGGATGAACCTCGCTTTGCTTACCGTGGATTACATCTCGATGTTGGCCGTCATTTCTTTCCAGTAGAGTTTGTAAAAAAATACATTGATATTCTGGCGTCTTACAAATTGAATACGTTTCATTGGCATTTGACAGACGACCAAGGCTGGCGTATCGAAATCAAATCACATCCAAAATTGACTCAGATTGGCGGTTACCGCAAGCAAACACTACTGGGTAACTACAAGACAGATGGTGATTATGACCACACACCTTATGGCGGTTTCTATACCCAAGACCAAATCAAAGAAGTGGTTGCTTATGCTAAAGCTAAATATGTAACGGTTATACCCGAAATCGAAATGCCTGGGCATGCGTTAGCAGCACTTTCGGCTTATCCAGAATTGGGCTGTGGTGATAAGCCAGGACCTTACACGGCTGCGCAGACTTGGGGGGTCTTTGACGATGTTTTCTGTGCTGGAAAAGAAGAAACATTCAAGTTGTTGGAAGATGTCATTGACGAAGTCATTCCCCTATTCCCGAGCGAATATATCCACATCGGTGGTGATGAATGTCCAAAAACAAAATGGAAAACATGTCCATTTTGTCAAAAAAGAATCAAAGATAACAACCTCAAAGATGAACACGAGTTACAGAGCTATTTTATCCAACGTATGGAAAAATATATCAATAGCAAAGGTAAACGCATCATTGGATGGGATGAGATCTTAGAGGGCGGTTTAGCGCCTAATGCGACTGTCATGAGCTGGAGAGGCGATCAAGGTGCGATTGATGCAGCCAATCAAGGTCACGATGTGATCATTACGGCAAACAGCTATGGTCTATATTTTGATCACAAACAAGGTCCTGATCAAAACAGAGAACCTTTAAGTATCGGCGGACTTTCCACATTGAGCAAAGTATATTCGTCAGACCCAATGCCTAGCAAAATTGCTGAAAACAACAAGAAACACGTTCTAGGTGTACAAGCAAATATTTGGACAGAGTATATTGGATCATCCAATAAAGTCGAATTTACAGTGTTACCACGCGTTTTAGCGCTTTCTGAAATTGCCTGGACACAGCCAGAAAAAAAGAATTGGAAAAATTTCTCAGAACAGCGTGCAGCAAATCAGCTGGCTAAACTTGACCAAACCAATACATTCTATCGTGTACCAGAAGTATATGGCATCACAGACAGCACCGTCTATGCTTCAGAATATACGATCCGTGGGCTGAAACCTTCTGTTGAAGGAGCCAGAATTTATTACACATTGGACAACTACGATCCTTCAGAATTGGATTTAGAATATACAGGTCCAGTGAAAATTACGGTTCCTAATAGTAAGGAACGTGTTTTCAAAGCCGTTGTTGTAACGCCTTCCGGCAAAAGAAGCAACTACATTCGGGTGAATATTATCAACACCAAGAAATAATAACATTTGCCTGATAAGAAAGCGCTAATATTCTGTTAACTTTGAACAGCGTATTAGCGCTTTTTCATTTCATGCAGGTTGGAACTCAATATGCCGTGAAGCTTTCCGGACAGGCAAAACATGCTTGGCAATTGTAATCCTGATAGCAAATGCATGATTATTTTTTTTACATAGATTTTTATGGCAGAGGATTTACAAATAGCTAAAGGTAGCAAAGAAGAACAATATCAAAATTTACTTCCACAGATTGGAGGACTTTTGCAAGGCGAGCCGAATCAAATTGCCAATTTGGCTAACATCGCTGCTGCACTGAAAGAACAATTCAATTTTTTCTGGGTTGGTTTCTATCTCGTCGATGGAGACGAGCTCGTATTAGGCCCTTTTCAGGGACCTGTTGCATGCACGCGTATCAAGAAAGGTCGCGGTGTATGCGGGGGTGCTTGGGCACAGGAAAAAACATTGATTGTTCCTGATGTGGAGCAATTTCCGGGACACATTGCCTGTAGTTCGCTCTCGCGGTCCGAAATCGTGCTACCCGTTTTTAAACAGGGACAGATTATCGGTGTGCTGGACGTTGACAGTAGTGAATTAAATAGTTTTGATGAAGTCGATGAGAAATACCTTACGCAGGTATTACAGCTTTTAGACAGCGAATAAGTAAGCTCCACAAAAAAGAGTGAAATAGCGTTAGTATCGGCCTAGATTTGAAAAACGAACCGTATACTTACGCTATTTTTTTACATTTCAAGCTATCGACACCTGTTAATAAAAAAAACATCCGATCGATACCTAAAAACCAAATCCTACCTGTAAAGTAAAACGGTGCAGATCATATTTTTTATCCATTTGTGTTGTTCCATACCCTATGCTAGTGTCTGGCAAACTTGCTGAGGGTCGCGTATAAGTATCCTTTCGGCTATAGTGCTGATACCGATATCCTGTTGCCAAAAACCAATATTTCGCTGAATTCTTAAATTTAAAGCGCCAACCCAGCTGTGGATTTACCAACAAGCCACCCTGATATTCATATTTTAAATTGCTCTCGACTAGATTTTTATTCAAGAAAGCAAAACTATAGCCTAAATCCAATCCTGCAAAAAAACTACGTTTTCTGTCAGGGAATTCCACATAATTTACTTTGGCTGAGAGTGGTAAAAACCATTTTGATCCTTCATTGTTTACAGGATACCTATCCACCCCTGTATTTAAACCCAGAGCGATATTTTCATGGAGCTGCACCCCATGCAATGTATGTAAGCCAAATCCAGATTCCAGAAAAGCAGGGCCATAAGTAATAACCGAAAATTCATTATGATTTGTATATTTTTTTGTTTGGGCATCAACAGTTAAATACCCGAGAAGAGCCAAAATGGCAATCGAAAGTCTTTTCATATCAGAATAATGAAGCTCTTGAAATAGTGTCTTAATTGGGTCTAATAACAGGAATAATGCTCAATTCCTTCAATTTGGCCTTATTGCTATAATCATATTGATGTACACCTTTTTCTCCAACAATAATTAGCGATTTTGGTCCAGCGATAACATCCATACTCATCAGGTCTTTGTGAGTTTCTAAAAGCTTATTACCTATTTGACTAACATCACTGGCATCGAATGACTTCAACCCGAATTTTCCATCACAGATATACAGCGTGTGGTCCGATAGCGCCAGTCCGTAAGGATTCTCCAAAGTGAAGCTATGTTTCAGCATCGGTTTCGTCAGATCTTGGATATCGATAACTTCCAACAAATTTTGCTGCCCCCCACATACCACGCCTGCACGTAAGGTTACAAAGGCATATTTCTCATTGACAACGACAGGATCACAGGCACGAATATGTGTATAACGCGACAGCTCTACGGGAGCTGATGCCGTCGTGATATCATAAATCACCATACCTGTATTGGAGCCGATAAACAGGTTGTTTTTAAAGGGAAAAATTGTTTCGATGCCAGGACCTATTTTGATATCCTTTACATAGGCAGGTTTACTCGCATTCTGCACGTCAAAAAGGTGCAACATCGTTTGGTCCACGGCATATAGATGTTTATTGGCAATGGTAAATCGCGCCATGGATCCGCCCTGTCCCGAGCCCGAATTGGTCTCGTTATAGAGAGGTTCTTTTCGATCATAAGGTGAATATTTATCTTTTTGGCTATAGCTTACCAGGCTATCTCGGTATCCTGTAATGATGCGATCGGCAGTATTATTCAAGTAATCCATTTGAAGCAACATCTTAAACACATCCTTATTTCGTGTCAATAATTTTGGAGATGCAGGATTTTCGAGATCGAAGGTCAACAGATCTGTAAAACTATCCGCATACAGCTTTCCATCTAGAACCGCAAGATCCACATTGCCGGGAATACTTAAGAATGCCATCGCCACGGGTTTTGACGGATCAACATTATTAAAGATATGAACTCCTTTCCCTGGCTCATTTATAAACAAGTAATCTTGATAAATATAAATCTTTCCGGTTTGAACAATTGTCGTAGGGCCGCTTACGGGATTAGCTTTAGCTCGTATACTTTCCATTGTTTCGAATATGGGCACGCTAGCTAGATACATTCCTTTACTTTCGATTTTATCACAGCTCGAAAGCGCTATACAGCCTAATAGGATAAGCCAAATTCTTTTCATAAAATATAACTATAAGGTCAATTAAATTTATAATTACCATAGTTAACGATATAATTATGAATTCGCTACAAATGACTTTACTTTTTATGCCCCTAAGTTAGTCCGCACTTCCTGCCCGATCTTTTATACATGAAATTCCCAGATTTTCACTAGTTTGTCATCGCTGACGCTAAAGAAATATTGCCCATTTTCGGACCATGCTCCCGCATTTACAGATAAATGATGACCATCTTGCATCTTCTCGCGGCTCATATTTTTCAATAGTGCAAAATCGGCTGTGGACCAAAATTTCAACGATTTGTCGCGACTGACAGTAACAAAAATTGGTGCTTCAGGATGGGGATATATTCCATATACGGTAAACAGATGCGGTACAAACGAAAAATTAGTTGTCAATTGATTGGGGTCAGAAATCACCAATTGCGCATCCCGTCCACCGCTTAGCAATTTATTATGGATAAATGCCAGCGACGTAGCGGGCATGCTATGCAATTTTGCATCAGTAATAACATGAAAGTCAGTACTGTCCAAGGTATAAACTTTCCCATCTTTATCCCCTAATGCTATTCGTCCAAGTCTTTCATCAATTGCAATTGCGCGAATTGTTGTCGGGGATATATGCTTTTCGTAAATACATTTATAAGTTGTCAAATCGATGACATACAATGTTCCTTCTTCACCTACTGCCAGAAGTTCATTTTTCCAGGACATATAAGCCAATGCAAAAATAGCTTTGTTGCTCAGCTGTATACTTGCTCCAAGCTTTTGCTCTTCGACATCTACAAAAAGCAGTTTACCCTCACGCAAGGCTATGGCCAGAATCGGCGTCCCCGGGATCAACCGTAAAGCATAAACCGATGAACTTACCGCACAGAGAATACGCTTAAATGCATTTTGCTCAATATCCCATTCGACAACGCCCTTATCGTTACCAGCCGTAAAAAAAGTATCTGCATAGTAGCCCTTCTCTACACAAAAAATAGGGTTTTGATGCCCTGGTAACGTCGATTTTAATGTAATATCCATAGTAATTCGCTAAAATGCCTTCTCTATTCGGAGCACCTGTTTTAAGCCTATTTTTTTATGTTATAGGACCGAATTCTCCGCTGACTGAGCTGTGATCCAGTAAAGATCAATACAGCAATACGTATTGTTAGTCGGTAGAAACAAGAAGTGCAGTATATCCACAAATATACTGCACTTCTTAGATTATTTTGTCATCTTAGCTTAAAGCCTTCTTTCCGCTTCAGATTTTGTTCAACGCTGATGCCGTCGTCCAAATACCTATTGATGTCTGCTCTCGAGGTTTTTCGCAATTGTTTCCAAAGAAAATCCTTTCTCACGCAACAATACGATCAAATGAAACAATAAGTCTGAAGTTTCATTAATAAAATCAGTATCCGTTTCGGTCAATGCTGCAATGACTGTTTCTACGGCTTCCTCGCCAACCTTTTGCGCAATCTTATTGATACCGCGAGAACGCAGACGATTGACATAAGATTCGTCAGAAGGATGTTCATAGCGATGGTTGACAATACGCTCTAGCTCCAACAGAAAGTTTTGGTTGAAGTCTGTATTAAAACAACTTCTGCTTCCTGTATGACAGGTAGGTCCCATTGGTTCTGCTTTGATCAAAACAGTATCCTTATCGCAATCAACATGGATGCTTTTTACATTCAAAAAGTTTCCACTTTCCTCTCCTTTTGTCCAGAGGCGATTTTTGCTTCGGGAGAAAAACGTAACGCGTTTCTCTGCTTGTGTCTTCTCCCAAGCTTCCTCGTTCATATAGCCTAACATCAACACTTCCAATGTTTGGAAGTCCTGCACAATCACTGGAACAAGGCCGTCACTTTTTGCAAAATCTAACATGATTTTAGTATTTCAATTTTTAATTATTTTCGAAGAGCCATGAGCCCAGTTTAATTTCTCAGGATTTCTTTCAGCAAGTTTATAACTTCCACCCCTTTGATTATCGATCTTTACTCCGCTATCCTATCTTACGACAATACCATTTTGGCGTAAGGTAGCTTTAAGATCGGGGATCAATATTTCACCATAATGGAAGACCGATGCCGCCAGGGCAGCATCCACGTTAGCTTGTTGAAAAACATCGACAAAATGCTGTTGATTACCGGCACCGCCAGAAGCAATCAGTGGAATATGAATCTGGTCGTTTATTGTTTTTAAAAAACCATTGTCAAAGCCATTTTTTGTTCCATCATGATCCATTGACGTCAACAGGATCTCTCCTGCTCCACGTTCTTGCGCTTCAAGGATCCAATCCGCTGTGTCCAATTCCGTCTTAATGCGTCCGCCGCTCAGATGCACAAAATTCTGACCTTCGATCGACCGGGTATCCACAGCAACCACAACAAATTGTGCACCAAAAGCTGCAGCCATCTGGTTGATAAGAGCAGGATTGCGTACCGCAGCGGAATTGATGGATATTTTGTCTGCACCTGCATTCAACAGGATATCAGCATCTCTGATTTCATTGATACCACCGCCGATTGTAAAGGGAATATTCACTTGACGTGCGACTGCTTTGACCAGATCAATTGTCGTTTTACGCCCCTCATGCGTTGCTGTAATATCCAGAAAAACGAGTTCATCAGCCCCTTGTTGAGAATATTCATAGGCCAATTCAACGGGATCACCCGCATCGCGCAGATCCACAAAATTGACTCCTTTTACCGTCCGCCCATCTTTGACATCCAAACAGGGAATTATACGTTTTGCCAGCATTTTAAAATCTGATTAACGATTTTAAATTCCAATCTTTGATTTCATCGATCGAGATTCTATTTTCATAGATTGCTTTACCAACGACAACAGATTCTACACTGCCCAATTCCTGAAGTTTCTGAATATCGTCCATTGAACTGATCCCACCAGAAGCTATTAACTTGATAATCGGAGAATGGCTCAACAACTTTTGGTACAGTTCAACGCCTGCACCGCCCAATTTTCCATCTTTACTAATATCGGTACATAAGAACCTAAAGAATCCTAAAACCAAGCATTTATCAATATATTCGATCAATTTGATTGGCGAACTTTCCAACCAACCCGAGTATTTGATTACCTCATCCAAAACGTCGATTGCAATAACGATGTGGTCGGCATATTTTACTTTACCTTCGTTCAACGTAGCCAGCTCCTCCAAGAATGAAGGATTGGTGATTGCCTGTGTTCCGACAATAACGCGATAAATCCCGGCATCAACCAATTCCTTAACCTTTTCGATACTTCTTACACCACCGCCATACTGAATTTTCATATCTGTCTTTTGGATGATATCAAATAAATAGGCCTGATTGCTGAAGTCTCCTTTTGCACCATTTAAATCAATGATATGGACGAGTTCCGTACCATTTGCACGATAGGTTTCGATTTGCTCTTCTAAACTAATCGCATACGTTGTAACGTCATTGTAGTTACCCTCTCTCAAGCGGACAACTTTTTTGTCCAAGACATCTATTGCTGGAATGATATACATAGTCGAATATTTTTAATCAATTTGAATAGTTGAAAAATTGAGCAGCAGCTGCTCTCCTGCTTTTCCAGATTTCTCTGGATGAAATTGTACGCCAAAGAAATTGTCTTTGGAAATTGCAGCCGAAAAAGGCTGTCCATAGACACATTTCGCCGCAGTATATGTCGCATCGAATTCGATAAAGTACGAGTGGACAAAATAAAAATAAGTCTGGTCTTCAATATGTGCAAATAAAGGACTGTTTGCTGGCACGGAAACACTATTCCAGCCCATATGTGGTACTTTACCCGACTTTTCGGCATCAAAATGTAAGGTCTTCAAAGGAAATAGCTTTAACATTTCGGCATTTCCTTCTTCTGAAAAAGCCGTCAGTAATTGCATACCAACACAAATACCCAACACAGGTTTTTTTAGCTTTTTGATATAGGGCACCAATCCCGATTCCTGTAGTTTGTCCATCGCGGCTCCAGCGTGGCCCACTCCAGGAATGATGATACGATCGTATTGATCGATCTCATCGGCAGTATTGACCATACCATAGGTAAGCCCAACACGATCCAGTGCCGCTGTCAAGGAGAAAATATTCCCCGCACCGTAATTAATAATTCCTATCATCTTACAATACTCCTTTTGTACTTGGCAATTGCATATGGTCGGCATCGCGTCTTACCGCTTTCTTGATAGATTTAGCAAAAGCTTTGAAAATCGCTTCGATCTTATGGTGCTCATTGTCACCTTCAGCTTTAATGTTTAAATTCGATCGTGAAGCATCTGAAAACGACTTAAAGAAGTGGAAAAACATTTCCGTAGGCATATCGCCGATCTTCTCCCGCTTAAATGCCGCATCCCACACTATCCAGTTGCGACCACCAAAATCCAATGCAACCTGAGCCAAACAATCATCCATCGGCAACGTATAGGAGTAGCGCTCAATTCCACGTTTATCCCCTAAAACCTTCAAAAAGATCTCGCCCAGCGCAATACCGGTATCTTCGATGGTATGATGTTCGTCGATATGAAGATCCCCTTTCGCCTTAATGGTCAAATCAAGTGCTCCATGTCTAGCCAATTGATCCAGCATATGGTCGAAAAACGGTAACCCCGTTTCGATGTCTGACTTACCCGAACCATCCAGATTCAACTGAATAAAAATATCAGTTTCATTGGTTTTACGATGATGTTCGGCAGTGCGCGTACCCAATTTAAGGAATTCATACACCGTCTTCCAATCCGTTGTCTCTAAAGCTATAACAGTTGAATCTATCGCAAGGTTTTCCAAAGCACCTAATTGATCGTTTGCACGCAGCCAAATTGCCTTTGCACCGAGGTTTTGTGCCAATTTAACATCGTTCACACGATCGCCGATGACGAAGGATTGGCTCAAATCGTATTTCGACGCATCAAAATAGGCTCCAAGCATACCAACTCCCGGTTTTCGGGTTTCCGCATTCTCGTGTGGAAAGGTTTTATCAATATGTTCCTCGGCAAACACTACGCCTTCTCCTGCAAACGTATCAATCACAAAATGATGGACTGGCCAGAAATTCTCTTCCGGATGGGAAGACGTTCCTAAACCATCTTGGTTGGAAACCAAGATCAATTCGAAATCCAGCTCCTTTGCGATACGTGGTAGATACTGCAAAGCACCAGGATAGAATTTTAATTTGGCAAAAGAATCGATTTGTTCGTCTTCAGGTTCCAAAATCAATGTTCCATCGCGGTCTATAAACAGTACACGTTTTAAGTTATCAGGCATAGTATTATTTATTGATTTGATTAAGTTTTTCTAACAATGTTTTATTTTCAGCCGGTGTACCGACCGTGATCCGTAGACAGCCTTCACACAGTTCGACTTTGGATCTATCTCTAACGATAATTCCATATTGAACGAGATAATCGTAAACTTCACGTGGCTGCTCCATCTTCACCAAAATAAAGTTGGCATCAGAAGGTGTAATATGCTGCACATAATCCAGTTCAAGCAATCCACGCACCAGTTGCTCACGTTCTGCCACTGTCTCCTTGATCCAGTCATTGACTTGATCAACCTGATCTAAGGCTTCCAATACAATATCTTGTGTCGCTTGATTAATGTTGTATGGTGGTTTTATTTTATTGTAAACAGCGATAATCTCCTTACTGGCAAAAGCCATACCCAAGCGTAAGGCCGCAAGCCCCCAGGCTTTGGATAAGGTCTGCAATACCACTAGATTGGGGTATTCAGCCAGTTCTTGCGTAAATGACTTGACAGCAGAAAAATTAATATAGGCCTCATCCACTACCACAAGCCCCTGGAAATTATTCAGGATTGCTTCAATATCCTGACGACGGATTGAGTTTCCGGTTGGATTATTCGGAGAACAGATAAAAATCAGTTTAGTATGTGCGTCTATTGCATTGGCAATACCATCCAAATCCAGCTGGTAATCAGCAGTAAGGTTTACCTTTTTGAAAGCAACATCATTGATGTTCGCCGAGACTTCATACATCCCGTAGGTTGGCGGAACTAATATGACATTGTCAACACCAGGGGTACAAAATGCACGGTATAAAATATCAATAGCTTCATCACTTCCATTTCCCAAAAAGATATTCTCTAATGGTACACCTTTTATTTTAGAAAGTTTTGCTTTAACTTGATGTTGGAGAGGGTCTGGATATCGGTTGTAATCATGGTTTAAGGGGGATCCAAAAGGATTTTCATTGGCATCAATCAATATGGATGCCTCCCCTTTAAATTCATCTCTTGCGGATGAATAAGGTACGAGCTTCTTAATATTTTCCCGTAGTAGGTTGTTTAAGTTGAATGGATTATCCATTATAAAAAAATTAGAGCCGTAAACTTAGATAAATTGTTCATCATATGCAATATAATAAGCAATTATTCATAGGTGTTAACCCGTTTATCGTTGGGATATCAGAGAAAATTCAAAAAAATTAAACGGAAAACCACCGACCTTCCACAGAGAGTTCCGTATTTGGGAATACAGTTCTTGCTTCTTCCAATAGGGGATTTAAATCTCTGTACCGCGCTGAATAATGACCCAATAGCAACTTCTTTGCGTGAGTTTCCTGGGCGATCTCTCCAGCCTCCAGCGCTGTGGTGTGAAATGTCTCTTTTGCGCGGTCGACCATATCGTGCAAGAATGTGGACTCATGATACATCAGATTAGCCTTTTGCACATAAGGCAGGTATTCCGGCGTTCGTACGGTATCCGAACAATACACATAACTGCGCGATAAGGGAGCAGGAAGGCTCAGGTCATCCGCAGTATATACTTTACCACTTTCATCGACGTAATCAAATCCTTTTTTGATCATCGGAAAATAAGCGGTGGGTATATTCAGTTCCTGTACGACATCGCCAAGCAATGTTCGTGCACGGGGCCCCTCATCAAAACGAAAGCCTGTACAGGCAATACGATGCTTTAATGGAAAAGTGCTTACTTTTAATGTTCTGTTTTCAAAAATGACCCCCGGCTTTTCGGGCGAAATCGGATGAAAAACAAGATTATAGCGTAAAATAGTCTCGGAATGCAAAAATTGCACATCTAAAATTTCCTTTAACGCAGGTGGCCCATACAAATGGAGATCACTTTTTCGGCCGACAAGGTGCATCGATGAAAGCAGCCCCACCAAACCCAAATAATGATCCCCATGCAGATGGCTAATAAATATATGTCCTAAACGATTGCTTTTGATGCCGTATCGGCTAAGTTGCATTTGTGTACCTTCTCCACAGTCGATCAAAAACAATTGCTCATTAAAGTTCAACACTTGGCTAGTCGGATGACGATCAAACATCGGTGTGGCCGAGCTATTTCCCAATATCAGAACTTCAAACTTCATATTAATCCTCGATTGCCCCCCGATACTCAGATTCCAATTCGTGTGCAAAGATTAAATCTTCCGCCACCTTTAAAGATGGTGCTATTTTCAGCGATTTATCCAAATGCGACACACGAACCATATCCATTAACGTTGGACAAAGATTAACCAAAATAAATATGCCCCCAACAGACTGACATAAACGATGGGCAAGCACACCTAAACGGATACCTACCTCGTCCGTTTGCTTAACGTGGATCATATCCAAAACGATATTCCGTTGTCCAATCGTATTCCGCAACAAAAACTCCCCTTTGAGTTTAGCGGCATTATCCGCGTCAATCACATCGACATGAGGTTCTATGACAATATAGCGATCGTGCTTATCAATGGTATACTTCATTAGTCTATCTCCTTTGTTTGAGGATACAATGTACTAATAATTTAGCGTTTTCAAGGCCTTTGCCACATTTCTTTCCACACGTTCCAGTACGTTTTCCTGATCTGGATACACAAACTTCTCTCCGACGATATGCTCGTAAAGCTCAATATAACGTTCAGAAATGGAAGCGACAATCTCATCCGTCATCTCCGGAACAACCTGACCGTCTTTCCCTTGGAAGCCGTTTTCAATTAACCATTTGCGAACAAACTCCTTCGACAATTGCTTTTGTGCCTCACCTTTTTCCTGACGTTCCGCATAACCTTCCGCATAAAAATAACGGGAAGAATCTGGTGTATGGATCTCGTCGATCAGCACAATTTTCCCATCTTTTTTTCCAAACTCATATTTTGTATCCACCAAAATAAGCCCTCTTTGCGCGGCAATTTCGGTACCCCTTTGGAACAACGCTTTGGTATATTGCTCCAATTGAACATAATCTTCTTCGCTTACGATGCCTTTTTTCAAGATATCGGCACGTGAAATATCTTCATCATGTCCAACAGCAGCCTTTGTTGTCGGTGTAATAATTGGCTCAGGCAATTTGTCATTTTCTTTCAGTCCTTCTGGCAATGCCTCACCACATACTTCACGTTTGCCAGTAGCATATTCACGCCAAGCGTGTCCTGACAAGTAGCCCCGAATAACCATTTCCACTTTAAACGGCTCGCATAGCTGACCGATAGTTACACTGGGGTCCGGCACAGACACGACCCAATTTGGAATAATATCAGCCGTAGCCTTTAAAAATTTGGCTGCAATTTGATTCAACACCTGTCCTTTATAAGGAATAGGACGCGGAAGTACCACATCAAATGCTGAAATACGATCTGAGGCAACCATCGCCAAATACGTATCGGCAATCGTATACACGTCACGTACTTTTCCACGGTAAAAAGCAGTCTGATTTTCGAAATTGAAATTTGTTTCTTTTATAGCATTCATGTTCAACGTAAAATTCAAATGTAAGTAATTGTTCATTTATGACTGCGATCAATGGCATTCATAAATGCAGCGCATTTATTTAAGAGCTCGCTGTACTCGATTTGCCTTTTAATCAGGCTATTTGAACTATATCAGTCGGCACCTTTTGTACCCATGCCAAACTGGGATATCCCAAATCATACGTTTGCAGCATAGACCGATTAAATATCGCCATACGCTTCGAGGATGCGGCGAACCAATTTATGGCGAACCACATCTCCACCGCTGAGGTGGATAATGTCTATTCCTTCGATATTCTCCAATAGGCGAATTGAAGTAGACAATCCAGATTGATTTTTTTTCGGTAAATCTACCTGTGTCATATCACCGGTAACGATAAATTTTGCCGTTGGCCCCATACGTGTCAAAAACATCTTCAGCTGCATATCCGTTGCATTCTGAGCTTCGTCCAGAATCACAAAGCAGTTGTCCAATGTTCGTCCACGCATAAACGCTAGAGGTGCAACTTCAATGGTCCGATTTTCCAGGTAACCTTTTAGCTTTTCTGCTGGAATCATATCGTCCAATGCATCGTAGAGCGGTCTCAAATAGGGGTCTACCTTCTCCTTTAAGTCGCCCGGCAAAAAACCGAGATTTTCGCCGGCCTCGACGGCTGGTCTCGTTAGAATGATCCTTTTGATTTCTTTATTTCGAAGTGCCCTAACAGCTAATGCAACCGCCGTATAGGTCTTTCCTGTACCCGCCGGTCCAATAGCAAATAAGATATCATTTTTCGAAATACTATCCACCATCTTCCGTTGGTTGGCCGTACGTGCACGTACAATAAGGCCATTAGGTCCATACACGATCGGTTCGGATCCAAAGGCTGCATGTTTGGCCGCAAGTTCTTTTTCCTGCTGAACAGCAGAACCTGCACTTGCTCCAAGGAGATTTTCAAAATCCAATAAAGTAATGTTGTTAAATTTCTCCAGATGAGCCATGACTTCCTTAAACGATTGCTCAAACAGGTCTAATTCCTTCGCGTCTCCCAACACCTTCATTTCACTCCCGCGAGCTACAATCCGCAGTTTTGGGAATTGCTTCTTCAAATAATCGAAGTGCTCATTGTCTGCTCCCCATAATATGGGCAAATTCAGACCATCTAATGCAATTAGTAATTCGTTCAAATTTTATCCTATTTAGAATTAATTAGATTGTAGCCATTACACAATATCGTTCCTGTATAATACTATTCAAAATTAACGTATTCTAACGAAACAACCAAGAAGATACGGCGTACAAACGACGATGATTTATAAGCTTATGGAGACAGCCGACAAAGGGGCACAAAGATTTCGTTATGCATAAAATCTTCGCTATGTTTTTGTATATCAATCGAAAAAAGACAGATTCAAAATAAGTTATCCAATTAACTTTATAAATCATCTGATAAATAGTAATTTTGTCCACTATTTAGATAAATTTAAGGGTATATTTAAGGGAATTCGACAGCAAATCAATCTAGGATTTAGATTATAATGGCAGTAATTACATTAACAACAGACTTAGGACACAAAGATTTTTATCAAGCCGCGTTAAAGGGTAGTCTTTTATCGCAATTGTCCGGTGCCAATATTGTTGATATTACCCACGAAATTCCAGCATTCAATATCCCTCGGGCGGCCTTTGTATTAGGCAATGCTTATCATTATTTCCCTAAAGGAACCGTACATATTATCGGAATTAACACCCTGTTTCATGAGGAGTCGAAATATATCGGCATGAAATACAACGATCATTATTTCGTCGGGGCCGACAACGGTATTTTCAGCTTATTGTTGAATGGCAATGAACCCCAGGAACTGTATGAGCTCAACTTAATGCAGGACCTCCGGTACCTTCACTTTCCGCTCGCAGATATTCTTTCTAAATCTGCTTGTCATATTGCCAAGGGTGGCAAGCTGAAAGAAATCGGTACTTCAATGCAACAGCTCATCGAAAAAGTAACTTTGCAGCCTATCTTTGATAAAGACATGATCCGAGGCAATGTCATTTATGTTGATGCATTCGGCAACGCCATTACCAATATCTCGAAAGATCTATTCAATAAAGTTCAGAAAGGACGTCATTTTGTCCTCTATTTTAAACGTAATGAAACCATTACCAATCTTTCCTGGCATTACAATGAAGTCGGAGAAGGAGAGAAACTTTGTTTATTTGGCATTTCCAACTATCTTGAAATCGCCATCAATAAAGGTAATGCCAGCCAGCTACTCGGACTTCATGATGACGATTCCAATGTTATTCGTATAGAATTTAAAGATTAATTTCATAAATTCATTTGTCGTGATTTCGCTCCATTTTTTTATCCTTGGTCAAACTGACCACAAGGCTAAAATTGTAGTTGTAGCTTCGTGGCAAAATAAAATTTTACCATCAACGTTAGTTTAAACTAGACATTTGATTAAATAGATCGTCCAAATACATGATGAAATTCTTAAAATTCCTACTTCCAATCGCCGTTCTATTTTGCTTCTTTGGACAGGCCAAGTCGCAAAACAACCCAGATTCCAGCTCTTTTGAGGTCCAACGAAGCCGTGTAAATGACCTACTCGATGCCCGTCAACAGAAATTCGGGGCCTATGACACGAGCCTCACTCAAAAAACAGGACTTTTTGGCCTTTTCAAATCAAAAGGCGACATGCAAAAGAGCATTGATATCCTTAAAGATATTGTTATCACCGACAATAACATTTTCTTAGAGACTCAAAAACTATTGAAAATCAAAGATTTTGAGAAGGATAAATTCCAACAATTGGCAACAGATTACGACAAGCAGGTATCAGCCTATATAGGCACCATAAGTAAGCTTCAAAAAGAGAACGAGAAACTGCGGGCACAGATTGACAAAACATCAGGCAACGGAGGTATAGGCAATATCCTGCTCTATATCGCTTTACTTGTTATCGCCGTATTAGGATATTTACTGTATAAATTTAACGCGCAACTAAAAGCTTCGAAACAACAAAATTTAGGATAAAGCAGCGGCAACAAGCATTTGCACAAGTACAAGCCTCTTAAAACAGCCGTTTTAAATCAGAAAAAGTACGGTTTAGTTCAAAAAATTGACTAAAGTATGATAGCAAAATATTTTTAATCTCTTTACATTTGTCCTCGCAACAAAATTTGAAGTAGCGGATATGGCAAGAGGATTCAACAGCGGTAACAAACAAGAAGAAGATCTACCAAAACCAAAATTGAATAAAGAGCTCCTATTGAGAGCATCTAAATTGATGACCTATTTAAAACCTTATCGTTTTAAATTTGGGGTCGGCATGTTTTTCTTGGTATTATCCAGTTTGGCCATGCTCGCCTTTCCGGCTTTGCTTGGTGCCATGATTGATGCCGCGCAAGGCAAGCAAACTTATCCATGGCTTGCACCACATGTTTATTATATTGGTGGAATTGCCTTTATTATTCTGTCTTTTCTGTCAGTCGTTTCTTTTTTTCGTATCCGAATTTTTGTTGAGATTGCCGAACGTACGCTATCCGCATTACGCAAGGATACTTATCTTAAGCTGATTTCTTTGCCAATTGAATTTTTCGCCAATCGTCGTGTTGGGGAATTAAACAGCCGCCTGTCTGCTGACCTTTCACAGATCCAGGATACGTTAACAACAACTCTGGCTGAAATCTTAAGACAGTTGATTAGTCTTTGTTTCGGTGTGTTCCTTTTGGTTTGGGTATCGCCCAAACTTGCCCTCATGAACCTTTGTATTTTACCGATCATTGTTGTAGCTGCTATTATTTTCGGAAAATTCATCCGCGAATTGTCCAGACAGGCCCAGGATAAAATGGCCGAGTCAAATAGTATCGTTCAAGAAACATTATTGGGAATAAGCAACGTAAAAGCCTTTGTGAATGAGTACTTCGAGTTTAATCGCTACAGCAATCAAATGGATTCAGTGGTAAAGTTGGCAGTCAAAGGAGCTACTTTCCGTGGTGCATTTGCCTCTTTTATTATTTTCTGTATTTTCGGTGCGGTGATTGCTGTCATCTGGTACGGCGCAGCATTGGTTTCTATCCATGAAATGACTGTAGGCGACCTGACTACTTATATCTTGTATTCGATGTTTGTTGCAGGCTCCATGGGCAGTTTCCCCGAGCTCTATGCCAATATCCAACGCTCTTTGGGCGCCAGTGAACGGATCTTGGAAATTTTAGATGAGCCCCAAGAACACCTCAATGTAAAACCAACTTGCAAGGAAGTGCACAAGACCATGACCGGAAAACTAAGCTTCAACCATGTTTCCTTTGCCTATCCAAGCCGCCCCGATATTGAAATTCTGAAAGACATCAACTTTACAGCCAATGCTGGCGATAAAATAGCCATCGTTGGACCGAGTGGAACCGGAAAATCAACAATAGCTTCATTGATTCTACAATTCTACACAGCCAATAAAGGGGAAGTATATTACGATGACAAACCGGCATCCGATTTTGAACTTTGCGATATCCGCAACCAGGTCGCTATCGTGCCGCAAGATGTTTTGCTGTTTGGCGGAACAATACGTGAAAATATAGCCTATGGTAAGCTCGATGCCACGGAAGATGAAATAATAGCGGCTGCAAAACGTGCCAACGCACATCAATTTATATTAAATTTCCCCGAAAGCTATGACACCTTAGTTGGTGAACGTGGCGTTAAACTCTCTGGTGGTCAGCGCCAACGGATTGCCATTGCGCGTGCACTATTAAAAGATCCTGCAATCCTTATCTTGGACGAAGCCACTTCTTCCCTAGACTCAGAATCAGAAAGACAAGTGCAGGAGGCGTTGGAAGAATTAATGCGTGGACGCACCTCGATCATTATTGCACACCGACTATCGACCATTATTGATGCCGATAAAATTATCGTTGTCGAAAATGGAATCGTGTCTGAGAGCGGTACGCACTTTGAACTGCTCCAAAAAGAAAGCGGTCTTTATCAGCACCTCTATAATCTGCAATCAAAGCAGCAGAAAATTGATATGTAAAATTTTGTTAATTATTGATTCTTTTTAAACAAATTCACCCTGGGATTGTTCATTTGGTATCATACTTGATTATCATTTGAATATATAACAAAATAGAAGAATTATGAAAAATAGCAAAAATGGATTAGTGGCATTTGCTTTGGTAGGATTAGCTGCGGGAGCTGCTGCATGGTATCTTTTAGGAACTGATGATGGAAAAAAACAATTAGATCGTGCAAATGACGGCATTAAAAGCTTAACTAAGTCATTGAAAGATCTTTCAAAAAAAGAAGCTAAAAAGGCACAAAAACTAGCGAACAGAGCTTCGGCTGAATTAGACAATTTGAAATCAAAAGCACAAGCAGCTTTCAGCAAAGCATCGGATGATGCAGATGCACTGAAAAACAAAGCAAAAGAAGCCGGCAGAGAAGCTTTGGACCACGCTAACAATGCCGCTCAAAATTTGGCAAGCAAAATCGACAATACAACTGATGCTGCAAAATCCAAAATTTCTAACGCATAAGTAAAAAAACAGCTTTTTTAAGAATTGATGGTTTTGGTCACTCCCGTGGTCAAAATACATTTGTATCTTTGCTGCATATGACTTTGCTGCAACAGGTAAAAACTTTAATTCTTAAAGACATCATTCTGGAATGGCGTTCAAAATATGCTATTAACGGAATTCTACTATATGTCGTATCAACTGTTTTCGTCTGCTATCAAGCGTTCAAATCAGTTGATACGGCTACATGGAATGCATTATTTTGGATCATTATGCTCTTCGCTTCGATCAATGCAATCAACAAAAGCTTCGTCCAAGAAAACCCAAACCGGCAACTTTACTACTATTCACTGGTTGATCCCAGAGCGATCATTTTAGCGAAAGTCATTTACAATATGATGATGATGACCCTGCTGGCGATCATTGCATATTTTGTCTATTCGACGATATTCAGAAACCCTGTCGGTGATCCAACACTTTACTTCATTTCGGTCATCTTAGGCAGCATCAGTTTCGCCACAGTCTTTACCATGATCTCCGGGATCAGCTCCAAAGCGGGCAACAACAGCACCTTAATGGCCATCTTGAGTTTCCCTGCCATCATCCCACTGTTAATCGTATTAATCAAGCTATCCCGCAATGCAATAGAGGGCCTGGAAAGGGCTTCCAGCAGCAAAGAAATAATCGTATTACTTGCAATTAATGTAATCACCATCACTATTTCTTTATTGTTATTTCCGTACCTTTGGCGAGATTAAGTGTCAGAATTGAGAACAAACTAAATTCAATTTATCCATGAGAAAAAAATGGTGGAAAATATTAGCGGTAATGATTATCTGTGCGGTCATTATCAATGGTCTTTTGGGACCTGTTCCCCGCCTATTCATCCTTCACGAAAGCATACGCAACGTTTATTTTCATGTCCCAATGTGGTCGGCTATGTTCGTTATGTACCTGGTTTCTGTTATTTATAGTATCAAATACCTCAATACGGGCAAACAGGAGTATGATTTAATGGCCATTGAAGCCGTTAATACCGGAATAACATTTTGTTTTCTTGGACTTGCAACAGGTATGCTTTGGGCAAACATCACCTGGGGAGAGCCTTGGCCAAACGACCCGAAGCTTAATGGCTCTGCCATAGCAACACTGATGTATCTAGCCTATTTGGTGCTCCGCAATGCGCTGGAAGAAGAACAAAAAAGAGCCAAAATATCGGCTGTGTACAATATCTTTGCATTTCCGATTATCATCGTGTTACTTTATATTCTGCCAAAGATGACAGACTCTCTTCACCCTGGAAGTGGAGGAAACGCCGCCTTTGGCGATTTAAAAATGAGCAGCGAGCTACGCCCTACATTTTATGCCGCGATGATCGGCTGGCCAATGATTGCAGCTTGGATTTGTTCACTTCGCTATAGAGTACGCCTGCTCGAAAAGAAAGACTTGAACGCATAATATTGAACGGCTAATACTGTACTTTATTTCTAAAATAAAGAAATCCGGTAAAACCCAATCAGTAAAAAACAGAATATTACATAAATCAAATAGCGTGTATCGAATCATATATAACAATGGAAACGACACGAATAATATTTTAAACAAATGAAAAAAATAACATTGTCAATCGCCTTACTACTCTTATCAACTTTGAGCACATTTGCACAGGAGGATGTCGAGATGGCGACTGGATTGCGTAGCGAAGGTAAGATCTACGTTGTTGTATTGGTCATGTTGGTCATTTTTCTGGGTTTGGCTTTCTTCCTTTTCTTGCTCGATCGCCGTATCAGCAAATTGGAAAAAAAGAATAAATAGCATTTTATTGATTGCATACGATGATTATAAGTCAGTTTAGAAATTATTCACCCATCAATATTTTATTTCTATCCATCGTGGGTTTTGTTTTATGCTTAGGCATATTTCTTCACCTTCCGGACAAACTTGATTCTGTAATCTTTGAGCCTGCCTTGGGGAATCTTTTGGGAGAAAATAACTTAATCAACTTCTCTCCTTCGACCAATGTTTTTATCACACTGATCCTGACGATTTCTCAGGCAACGATACTCAATCGCATCACAAGCCATTTTAACCTGCTGGGTAAACCCAGTTTCTTGGTTGCTTTGATGTACATGACACTGGCCAGCCTGTTTTTACCATTTTTGGTACTTTCACCCACACTGATCTGTAATTTCATTTCGATATGGATGTTAAGCAAATTGCTCTCACTCTATCGGCAGACAGATGTTAAAGCCGAAATGTTTGATCTCGGTATGATTGTAGGGATAGGAAGTCTGATCTACTTCCCTTTTCTGAGTATGTTCGCCTTACTATGGATAGGCCTACTCATTTTTAGGCCATTCAACTGGCGCGAGTGGATAACACCTTTACTTGGCCTAGCAACGGTCTATTTCATCTTAGCGGTTATCTACCTTTGGATGGGTAAAATGGAGCAGTTTTATACCATTTGGCTACCGTTTACCTACAAATTCCCTACTGCTATTCGCATTCAGTTAGTCGATTATCTGGTACTCGTCCCAGTAATCTTTACGTTAATACTCTTCCTCTTGGTATTGAAAGACAATTTTTTCAAAAGTGTCGTGCATATTCGCAAGTCATTTCAACTGTTGTTTTTTATGTTATGCCTTGCGATAGTTTCTTTTTACTGGAATAAAAAACTAACGGAGGCCCATTTTTTACTTTGTGCCCCCTCCATCGCTATTTATATGGCTTATTATTTCACTTATGCCAAAAAGAAATGGTTTTTTGAAGTTGTATATGCCATCATAACACTGACCATAATCTACTTTCAGTTTTTCTAAACGACTGTACAATAAGTGTTTAACCTTTTTTAACAAAATCGGCTTAACAAGCTCGCAAAAATTGAATAGTTTTGTATGCGATTAAAAGCAAAGAACATTTAATATAAGAGTCAGATAACTCGAAAATTTCACTAAAACTAAATAAACATTAGTTTCTCAATTTTATAGATTGACCATGCAGAAACGCTTTACAAGCTCTCTAAGAAATAAATCACTCCAACTGTTGTTAGCAGGTGGAATTTTAGCTAGTTCTACTACCGCATTTGCACAAAAAACGACATCCGCATCACCTTATTCTCAATTTGGACTTGGTCAGATGCGTGAAGATTTATTGCCACAATATAGAGGGATGGGAGGTGTCAATACCGCTGTCCGGAGAATCAATGGCGTGTATAATACCAACCCAAGCAACCCTGCATCTTATTCTGCTACACAGTTTACGACCTTTGATGCTGGTTTATATGGGAACTACACGCAGTTAAATTCGACAACAAGATCGGATAATACCGCTGACTTTGCCTTTAGCCACATCACCATGACATTCCCAATGAAACGATTTGGTGGTATCAGCTTGGGTATCCTTCCCTATTCAGATATAGGCTATCGGACATCTTCAACGGGAACAGTCAATTCTGATCCTTATACGAAAGTTTTCACGGGCGAAGGTGGTTTAACTAAAGCCTATGCAGGTTGGGGGGTACGCATTGTAAAAGGTCTGAGTATTGGTGCCAATATGTCTTATCTATTTGGAACCCTAAATGATTATAGCCGTGTAGAGTTTTTGCCTTCATCCGGAGCATTAAATACACAACAACAAAATAAACGTGAAATCCAAGGAATTATCTTTGATTATGGTTTACAATACGAACAACCTTTAAATAGAGAATACTCGTTGATCGTTGGTTATTCAGGATCGTTCAATAATGATATCAAAGAAAGAGCAACTATTTTTAATACACGGGTTACACCTTCAACGGATCCCGACAACCAAAATATCCCGTTGGATAGCACCTATGTTTCGGACCGTAGCAGCAGGCATTTGACGCTTCCGTTGCGACATAATGTAGGTATTACCCTTGCACGTAACAACCGATGGTTAATCGGGGCCGATTTTAAATATGCCGATTGGTCAAGATTTCAGACCAGAGCGGGTGAAAACGAACTACGGAAGAATTATGGCGTAGCGATTGGTGGTCAGATTACACCAGATGTTACTTCGCTTAAATATCTGAACCAAGTAGACTATAGAGTTGGTTTCAGGTATAATAAAACACAATATTTCTTAAGCGACCAGAATATCAACGATATGGCGGTTACTGTAGGTGTGGGACTGCCGTTGGCAAGAAATCAATTTTCAGGAGCTTTCTCTAAAATAAACTTCTCTGCAGAATTTGGCCAAATGGGCAAAATCAGCAACAGTCTCCTACGTGAACGCTATATTAACTTTAATATCGGCTTTACCCTCAATGACCGCTGGTTTAGAAAACCGCCTTTAGATTAATTAATACGATGGTACGCAAGACATTTGCTTCATCCATATTCCAAAATATATCGCCCCTAGTAATCTTATTTTTACTAGGGGCGCTCTCATTGACCTCTTGCGAACCGGATCTAAAAGAGGTAGACCGCATTGCCAATATGAAAAAGGAAGAGGCGGTCGACATTTCGCGTCATGTCGATATTATTTATAGCGATTCCACACGGGTAAAAGCGAATCTCACAGCCCCTGAAATGCGTATCAAACACGATAGCACCGAAGTATACGAATTTCCAAAAAGCATAAAAATCATCTTTTACGACGACAATTTAAAGGAAACTCAGCGAATTACTTCCGACCATGCTATTCGGCGGGAAAAAGAAAAGACCACCGTATTTACCAAAAATGTGGTGGTTACTATGGCTGACGGTTCTGTCATCAAAACAGAAGAGATCATCTATGACGAAAGTAAAGCCGATAGCAACAGCAACATGACCTTTTATAATCATGTTCCCATTACGGCATTCTTTCGGGATAATCGCGGTAACTTACAAGGTTCATCATTTACTTCGGACAAGGATTTTAAACACGTCAATATAGCCAATGCAACTGGTTATACGGTGATCACCAACAACAGTCTTTTCCCTTCCTTAGGTAAATAACTATTTGCAGGCCATAAACCAGATTCAGGTTTAGCTTAACAGCAGGTATAGATCCGAGACAATACCTCCAGGCAGTTTATTTATACGATTAAGTTGTTCAAAACGAATAATTTGAACTAAAAGAGCACAAAAAAATCCACTTTATACAAATAGTTTTCAAATTTGTTTTGTTACATTCAGGAAAATATTCCGTTTTTTTTTATAAAAATTGTATCTTGCACCGCATTTTGCTATGCTATGCATAAATTAACGAAATACAAGTATTTACACAATATAAACACAATAAGCAGACTATGGGATTAATGGGCTTTTTGCGTAACAAAGCTGGTGTCATCTTGACCGCAGCTATGGCTATCGCAATTTTAGCATTTTTACTAGGCGATGTCGTTCGAGGGGGAGCTCCTTTTTGGGCGAGACATCAAAATCGTGTAGGGGAAGTCAACGGAACTGAAATTGAATATCCTGAGTTCAGTAAGCAAGTTGAACAAACAGAGGAAATGTTCAAACAACAAATGGGCGGTGCAGTGACCCCTCAAATGCGGACCTACGCTGTTCAACAAGTATGGAATCAATTTTTATCAAGAGAAATCTTGAAAAAGGAAATTGAAAAAATCGGTTTGACTGTCGGTAAAGACGAATTAAATGATTTAGTGCAAGGTAACAACCCTTCACCTCAAATCGTTCAAGCGTTTACCAACCCACAAACAGGACAATTTGACCCGAGTCAACTGCGTGCTTTTATCACCCAAATGAACACATCAGGTAACCAACAAGTGGCTGAACAATGGGAGGAACTACTGAAAGGCGTTAGAGATGAGCGTTTAAGCAGCAAATATGGCGAATTGCTTTCTAATAGCGTATATGTTACTTCTTTGGAAGCAAACGAAGAATACCAAGGGCGTAATAAACTAGCAGACTTCAAATACATTCTTTTGGATTACGCTTCTGTTAAGGATGCTGATGCCAAATTGACTGATGCAGATTACCAAGAATATTATAATGAGCATAAAAGTATGTTCAAAACACAAGAGGAAACACGTGCGATCCAATACGTAATGGTGGATGCAAAACCTCTTGCAAAAGATTCATTGGCCGTAAAAGAGACGATCAATAAATTGAAACAAGATTTAATCGTTGCTAAAGATGACTCTTTATTTGCTTCGATCAATTCAGACAACAAATTTCCGTTTACTTATGTGAAAAAAGGACAGTTGAGTCCTTCATTGGATTCCGTTGTCTTCAATGTTGCGGCCGGAACAACTGTGGGACCTTTCTTAAACAACAATGCGTATGAAATTGCAAAAGTTGTTTCGACGATCGTAAGCCCTGACTCTGTGAAAGCATCACACATCCTATTGGATCCTGCTGCCGAAGGTGGAATGGATAAAGCATTGGCGAAAGCAGATTCGATCAAAGGATTGATTCAAAAAGGAGACAATTTTGCGGCATTGGCGGTTCAATTCAGCAAAGATCCAGAGAGCAAAACCAACGGTGGCGAGCTGGGTACTTTAACAAGAGGCCGTATGGCTCCAGATCTTGAGACAGCCATCTTCGAAAGTAAAACAGGCGATATCAAAGTTGTAAAATCACAATATGGTGTCCATGTCATTAAAATTGAAAAACAATCAGGAAGTTCAAAATATGCAAAAGTTGCTATCATTGACAAAGTCATCAACAGCGGAAAAGAAACGTTGAACAATGCACATAGCAAAGCAACAGCATTCTTATCTGCAGCTACAGCACAGAACTTTGCTCAAGAAGCGAAAAAACTTGGTCTGGAAGCAAAAACAGCCTCACGCGTAACAGCGATGGACAATGTATTAGATGGCGCCGAAGCTCCACGTGATTTAATCAAATGGGCTTTCGAAGCTAAAAAAGGCGATATTTCAGATAAAGTTTTCGAAACTGAAACCTCTTATATCTTAGCAAACTTGGTCGACATACAGCCTAAAGGAACTCTTTCCTTGGATGCTGTTAAGAAAGATATCGAACCTGCAGTAAGAAATATGGTTAAAGCTAGAATCTTGAAAGATAAATTTGACAAGGCTTTAGCAGGTACATCTTCTATTGATCAAGTAGCACAAAAAGTTGGTAAAGCAGCTATTCACGTTGAAAATGTTGTCTTCGCAAACCCAGTTATTCCTGGTGTTGCATTAGAAAACAAAGTGGTTGGTACTGTTTTTGGGCTACAGCCAAACAAACCTTCCAAAGCGATTGAAGGCAATACCGGTGTATATGTTGTACAAGTAAATGGTTTTACCAATCCTGCCGCGATTTCGGATATCAACGGACAAAAGAAACAAATGCTTGCAGCTAAAGCACAACGCGCTTGGGGATCTATTTTCCGCGCTTTACAAGACAAAGCTGAAATCATTGACAATAGAGTGAAATTCTTTTAAAAGATTTTTAAGTAAATTTGTAGCCGGACGAATTATCGTCCGGCTTTTTTTTTGATGTAAATATGGATATTCAAACAGATATTGTCAACAAAGTTGCGCAAAGTGGGTTAGTCACAGTTGACCTGGCCAACTACCATCCTAAAGCAGACAATGTAGTCTATGATATTAAGGATAATCTCTTCCATGGCTTGATTCTTAAAGAAAAGGATTTCCGAGAATTCATTAAGACACACGACTGGTCGCAATACGAAGGTAAACATGTCGCAATTACGTGTACTGCCGATGCTATTGTTCCGACCTGGGCTTATATGTTATTAGCCAACAAATTGGAACCCTATGCGAAGACAGTTATTTTTGGGGATTCAGAGGAGTTGTTGCGTATACAGTATGCTGCGGCAATTGAACAGATTGACATGGAACAATTTCGAGATCAACGGGTGGTTGTGAAAGGTTGTGGCGATACGTTTATCCCAGAGTCTACATTTGTGCAGTTTACGGTAAAATTGAGTAAGGTAGCAAAGAGTATTATGTATGGTGAACCCTGTTCTACGGTCCCCGTATTTAAGCGGACACAGCCTAAATAACTCAGCTCAACATAAGTATATGTCATCGTCCATGAAGGTCTCATTAACTCCAAAAGTTAAATTTATTTGAATGAAATTAACATTTCTTTTTCAAACAAATTTCGTAAACTTACGTACATGAAACTTATATCGACTTTGCTCCTTTACTTATCCGTTATCGTAAGTACTGCTTTCGCTCAAGATTTACCGCATTTAAAAGAATCGGCATTTAAAGGTGGCGAGAAATTAAAATATAAACTCCGTTATGGCTTTATTTCAGCCGCAACAGGGACATTAACCGTTGAGGATACCAAGGATGGAGCCGGAAACCCTTCATTTCATCTATACGCTGCCGGCAAAACAGCTGGCGCCTTTGCCATATATACGGTGAGAAATGAATACAACTCGTATATCAACAGCAAGACATTTTTACCGTATTACTATACGGAAAACATTCGTGAAGGAGGATATAGACGGAACGATAAGGTGCGCTTCAACCAGGAGACAAATAGTGTTGTAGGCAACAAGGGGACTTTCAATTCGAAGGTAGATCAGACTTTCGACTTGCTTTCTTCCTATTATTTCGCCCGAAATCTAGATCTGTCGACTGTTAAACCAGGAGAATCTTTTAAGCTGACTTATTTTTTGAATGATGAGATTGCCACCTTAGGCATACAATATATTGGAATAGAAAAAATAAAAACGGAATTAGGCACTTTAGAATGTCTCAAATTCAGTCCTGAGATTAAACCAGGACGTATCTTTAAAAAAAATAGCAAGCTTTATCTGTGGGTAACCAATGATGGCAACCGTATTCCGGTCAAAGCCAATGTAGATATTCTAATCGGTTCGGTAACACTGGAATTACTCGAAGCCAGTGGATTGAAATACAAATTGGGACAGAAAGCAAGCTACTCAAAATAATTAGAATGATTGAAGTAGGAAATGTATTGGTGCACGAAGATCTAATCAACAATGACTTTGTGTGTAATTTATCAAAATGTAAAGGAATTTGTTGTATTGAAGGCGATTCAGGCGCACCTTTATTGGAGAGTGAAAAGGCTATATTGGAGGAGATTTATCCCAAAGTAAAGCCCTATATGACCGAGAAAGGTATTGAAGCGATTGAAGAGCAAGGGAAGTATGTTGTCGATATTGATGGCGATCTAACGACCACTTGTGTTGATGGGAATAAAGAATGTGCCTATGTGACCTGGGAAAATGGCATTACAAAATGCGCTATCGAAAAAGCTTACGAACTTGGCGAGGTGCATTGGCGAAAACCCGTTTCGTGTCACCTCTATCCTATCAGGACAACACATTACCCCGAATTCGACGTACTTCACTATGACCGTTGGCATATCTGTAAAGATGCATGCTCATTTGGTAAAGAATTACAGGTCCCTGTATTTAAATTTTTAAAGGATCCTCTCATCCGAACCTATGGTGAGGAATGGTACAAAAATCTTGAGAAAGCAGTCGAAGAGTTGTAACAAAATCACTATCTTTAAGCTTTAACTATTTTGGTATTTCACCCCAATTCATGTCAAAATTAAGAGAGATCCAACGTCCTATTGCCCATGAACTTGAGGCTTTTGAAAAAAAATTCAAAGCTTCAATGAAAAGCTCCGTCCCCTTGTTGGATCGCATTACACAATACCTGATCAAACGTAAAGGCAAACAAATGCGGCCCATGTTTGTGTTCTTTTCTGCTGGGATATGCAACGGAATCAATGAATCCACCTACAGAGGAGCTGCTCTCGTAGAATTGCTGCATACCGCATCACTCGTACATGATGATGTGGTAGACAACTCCTACGAACGCAGAGGTTTTTTTTCCATCAATGCTTTGTGGAAAAATAAAATTGCTGTTTTGGTGGGTGATTTTCTGCTGTCAAGGGGCCTGCTCCTTTCTGTAAAACATCAGGATTATCACTTACTAAAAATTGTATCGGAAGCTGTTGATCAGATGAGCGAAGGTGAATTGCTTCAAATCGAAAAGGCCCGTAAACTGGATATCGAAGAGTCTATTTATTTTGAGGTCATTCGAAAGAAAACAGCTTCGCTGATTGCCTCTTGCTGTGCCTGTGGATCGGCTTCTTCGAATGCAGATCAGGAGACAATCGACAAGCTCCATCAATTTGGTGAAAAGATCGGAATTGCATTTCAAATCAAGGACGATTTATTCGACTTTGGTTTAGATGACGTTGGCAAACCACTCGGCAATGACATCAAAGAGAAGAAAATGACCTTACCGTTAATCTATGCCTTGAATCAAGTGACTTCAAGTGAAAAGCGAAGGATCATTAATTTGATTAAAAACCATAATGAAGACACACACAAAGTGGCTGAAGTCATCGACTTTGTCCGCCAGAGTGGTGGGCTCGAATACGCTACAAATAAGATGCTGGAATACCAACAAGATGCTTTCCGGATCTTGGAAGACTTTCCCGACAGTGAATACAAATCGGGGTTGGAGCAGCTGGTAAAATATACAACAGAAAGAAAAAAATAAAATGAGTCACGAATTAATGTTTTTTGGCGGATTCCTCATCTTTATTGCACTTATGCTAGCAATAGATCTAGGCTTATTCTCCAAAGGCGACAAACCTGTTAGCCTAAAGATGGCTAGCATCATGAGCGCCATCTGGGTCTTATTCTCCTTGGGTTTCTATTGGCTTCTCCGTCACTATGGATTTGAATTGCACAATATCCATGACTTGGACCACCTTCAAGAAATCATTACCAAACACCACCACGATATTAAAATCATTCCCGGTGATTTAGCGGCGAGTCTCGAGCTCTACAACAAAAACCTTGGTCTGGAATATATCACCGGTTACGTTGTGGAATATGCCCTATCCGTAGATAATATCTTTGTGATGGTATTATTATTTACTTCTTTTGGCATTCCAGAGCGCTATTACCATAAAGTTTTGGTGTGGGGAATTTTGGGCGCAATCATTATGCGTTTCTTGTTTATTTTCCTTGGCGCAACCCTTATTGCTAAATTCGGCTGGATCCTCTATGTTTTTGGTGCTTTCTTGGTCTTTACAGGGGTCAAAATGTTTATCAACCGTAACCAGGACGAAGAAGTGGATCCACAGAATCACCCGGTCGTTAAATTTGCTTCCCGATACTTTAAGGTAACCCCCAAATTAGATGGTGGACACTTCTTCCATGTAGAGAACGGCGTGAAATATATGACACCGCTATTTCTTGTACTACTGGTCATAGAATTTACGGATTTGATTTTTGCTGTGGATTCTATCCCTGCAATTTTCTCGGTTACCAAAGATCCCTATGTTGTATTTTTCTCCAATATTTTTGCAATACTTGGATTGCGGTCGATGTTCTTCCTTTTGGTCAATATCATCCACAAATTCCAATACCTCAAAGTAGGTTTAGCATTTTTGCTGGTCTTCATTGGTTTAAAGATGCTGCTGCATCATTGGTTGGCCGAAGTAGGTTTTACAACAACACATTCGTTGATCGTTATTGTCGGCATACTTGCATTGAGTATCATTGCTTCGCTGCTTTTTCCGAAAAAAGCTGAACCGACTGATTAAACGACTATTGAAAGCGTACCGACGGTCATTATTCGGCGAGAAACTCCGGTAATCCGCGCGAAATTACAAACGATACAGAACACCATGGTCAGAAAGAAATTTCTGACCATTTTTATGTGATATTATGCTTTATGCATATCCTATTCTCCAGCAAAAGATTGCAGAAAACAGCAGATTTTTAAGAACAATTATTTTACAGAGGAATTTACCTTACTAAATTTTATTTATTTAATTTAGCACCACACTAAATTAACAAAATACTAACAATGAATTGGAATAAAACGATTGTACTAGCTGCTTCACTTTTCGCAGCTTCATTCCAAGTACAAGCACAAGACAATTTGATCAATGCGCTAAAAGCAAATCAAAATGACAATAGCAAATCTGGATTTACATTTACTGAAGTTATCAATCTTGGTAACACATCCATCAAAAACCAAGGTTCATCTGGTACGTGTTGGTCTTATTCAGGTAACTCTTTCCTGGAGTCAGAAATGATTCGTATGGGTAAAAAACCAGTGGAGATCTCACAAATCTATACCGCGCGCAACACGTATTTAGATAAAGCACGCACGTATGTACGCCTTCATGGCGGATTGTCATTGGGTGAAGGTGGTCAATTCCATGATGTGTTGAACTCTTTCCGTAAATATGGTACAATGCCGCAATCGGCTTACACAGGTCTTCACTACGGTACTACACGTAACAACTTTGGTGAAATGACCAATATGTTGGATGCGATGTTAGGAGCAGTAGTAAAAGGTAAAACATTAACGCCAAATTGGGAAAAAGCCTATACCGCTGCGATGGATTCTTATCTTGGGGAAGTACCTGAGAAATTTGACTATAACGGTAAATCCTATACACCGCGCACCTTTGCAGATCAGGTAATCGGTATCAATCCGGATGATTACGTGGGTATTGCTTCGGTAACTGACCATCCATACTACAGCCAATTCGTATTGTTGATTCCAGACAACTGGTCATTCGACCGTTTCTATAATGTTAAGATGAACGATTTAACGGACATTATTGACAACGCTTTACAAAAAGGTTATACGGTAGCTTGGGCTACTGACGTATCAGAAAAAGGTTTCTCTTGGAAAAACGGTGTAGCTTATGTACCAGAAAAACCTTTCGAGGAAATGACAGATCAAGAAAAGTCCACAATGTTTGTTGGTCCTAAACCAGAGTTAAAAGTAACACCGGAAGAAAGACAAAAAGCTTTCGACAACTGGCAGACTACAGATGACCACGGTATGCATATCGTAGGTCTTGTAAAAGATCAAAGCGGAAAAGAGTATTACATCGTTAAAAACTCTTGGGGTACAACAAATGACTACCATGGTTATTTATATGCATCAAAAGAATTTGTACGATATAAAACAACTTCTTTGATGTTACATAAAGACGGTCTAACAAAAGATTTAAAATCGAAGATAAATATCAAATAAGCGATTTATCAGTCCACGAAAACACCTCTGAAATTAATACATCAGAGGTGTTTTTGTTTTCAGATTAATTTAATAACTTAAACATAATTATGAATCTTTTGTTGAGTGAGTATGAGAAGTATAATCGCGTTATGCCTTACAATTTTATTCGGGAATTGGGCTCAAGCCCAGACTAAGGGAGTGAAATTTGTAGAAGGGTTGAGTTGGAAGCAGATAAAGGAACGGGCACAAGCTGAGAACAAGTTTATCTTCGTAGAGCTATTTGCAACCTGGTGTGGCCCATGCCAATATATGAGCAATGAGATCTTTCCCCTAGAGCAGGTGGGGCAGCCAATCAATCAGAACTTCATTAGTGTAAAAGTGCAAATGGATTCGACAGAGTCCGACAATGCCAATGTCAAAAAATGGTATGCCGATGCGCGTGCTATTTCCAATGAATACAATATTCAATCCTTTCCCACATTTCTTATCTTTAATCCCGATGGGCAGGCGGTACACCGGATTGTCGGTGCAAGTGATGCTCCCGAATTTGTCGGACATGTGATGGATGGACTAAATCCCGAAACACAGTATTACACGCTGTTAAAAAAATTCGAGAAAAGACCCCAAGATATTTATACGGCCAAGCAGATGCTGAAAGCAGCAAATATCGCTTACGATGAAAATACTGCACGAAAGGCAGAAAATACCTTAGCGAATTCATTGGGTACGGATGAGTTATTCAAAAAAGAAAATGTCCATATTTTATTGGCAGCTGCCAAATTCACCAATTCAAAAGCTTTTAATCTTATTCGCAACAATAAAGAGAAAATCGATATTCTATTAGAGTCTCCAGGTATTGCCAACCGCACCCTGGCTAATGTTGTCGTCAACGAATTATTTCAGATTAAGATTGATGCCAAACATGAACCCAACTGGGATAGTTATCAGAATGAACTCGCTGCAAAATATCCAGACATCGATTTCATCCCGATGTTCAAGAAAATAAAAGCACACTATTACCTTCAGGTGAAGAATTACGTCGCCATGAAGAATACCATCAATGATTACCTTTCGTCAGAAGATTTTACCCCACACCAATTAAATACCTTTGCCTGGACTATTTTTAATAATAGCAGTGATACTGCATGTATTGAATCCGCGTTAAGCTGGAGCAAGAAATCCATCCTTGAGGATCCAAGCAGTGCATTTTTGGATACCTATGCAAATCTGCTCTATAAGAAAGGAGAAAAAGAAAAAGCCATAAAGTGGCAAAATAAAGCGATCGAAATGGCCAGTGAGGACGATCGTCCTATCTATCAAGAAACACTGGACAAAATGATGAAAGGAATAAAAACTTGGGAAAACTAAACCTATCCCGACCAATACGAACGATTAAATTAAAAATCTAAAATACCAACATTATGAAAAAATTGATTTTAATGCTATTTCTAATTCCAACCCTCCTATTTGCGCAGAGCGAAGGGGTCAAATTTGAGCATGGGCTCAATTGGAGTCAGATTAAAGAAAAAGCGGCTAAAGAAAACAAATTCATTTTTGTAGACTGTTTTACAACCTGGTGTGGCCCCTGTAAATATATGTCGAGTACCATCTTCCCACAAGCCAAAGTAGGCGATTTTTTCAATGCTAAATTTGTCAATGCAAAAATTCAGATGGATAAAACTAAGAATGACAATGAAGATGTAAAATCATGGTACGAAGAGGCCGACCGTTTTGCCAAAGAATATAAAGTTAGAGCCTACCCAACTTTTCTGATCTTTGACTCAAAAGGTACCCTTGTGCATCGTATCGTAGGTGGTGGTGAAGCGGACGATTTTATAGCGAAAGCACAAAAATCACTTGATCCGAATACACAATATGAAACACTATTGGCAAAATTCAATGCCGACCCAACAAATGTAACCATCGCCAAAAGTATGGCTATAGCTGCCAAAGAAGCTTATGATCAAGAGACACAAGCAAAAGCGGAAGGAGTCGTATTAGCGTCCTTGTCTACGGATCAAATCTTTACAAAGGAGAATGTTAGTTTATTACTTTCAGCGGCGAATGTTGTCGATTCTAAGGCTTTTAATTTAATCAAAGACAATCCTGCTAAATTTGATGCCGTTAGTGAAAAAGTGAAAGCAAATGACTTCCTCTCCCAACTGTTGGTTAGTAATGCAGTAAACACCAAAATTCGTGCAAAGGAAACAGTTGATTTTACGAGCATAGAAAAAGAATTGGCGCAAAAATATCCGACTGTGAATACAGAGAAAGCAAGTCTCGAAATGCAACCACGTTATTATGGTTATACCAAAAATTACCCTGGTTTAAGAGATAGCTTCAATAAATACATTGCAAAATATGGCTCAACCATTACCGCTGCAGAACTAAACAACATGGCGTGGTCCATTTTTGAAAACTGCAATGACCCAGCGTGCCTAAAAGCAGCAGCTGAATGGAGCAAATTATCCAACGAAAAAGAAAAAGATGCACCCATGTATTTAGACACTTTTGCAAACATATTATATCGCCTTGGAGAAAAAGAAAAAGCAATTAAAACGCAAGAAAAAGCGATCTCACTCATTACCGATGCTACTCAAAAAGAAGAATATGTAGCAACATTACAAAAAATGAAAAAGGGTGAAAAGACCTGGAAATAAGAAGATATTCGAATAGTCAATGAATAAAAAAAGCCGCAATCAAATTATTGATCGCGGCTTTTTTATGGAGAACAAGACAGACAATATGTTGAGTCTTTGACTGCTGTCCGCTTATTTTAATTCTTTAATACCCATATTCCAAAGGGCAAAAGCATATTTATCAACTGTACTATTGATCAGGACTTCTGTTGACCTTCCCGCACCGTGACCAGCTTTTGTCTCAATACGAATCAATACAGGATTATCACAAGCTTGTTTTGCCTGTAGTTCGGAAGCAAACTTATAGGAGTGCGCCGGTACCACCCGATCATCATGATCTCCCGTAAAGACCATCGTCGCTGGGTAACAAACTCCAGTTTTCACATTGTGCACCGGAGAATATGCTTTCAGATAGTCAAACATTTCTTTGCTATCATTGACTGTACCATAATCATAGGACCAACCTGCACCGGCTGTGAAGGTATGATAACGCAACATGTCCAAAACACCAACCTCAGGAAGTGCGACCTTGGCTACTTTGGGATCTATTGTCATTGTTGCGCCCACGAGCAAACCACCATTGGATCCCCCCGATAAAGCGGTGTACTCGGGTGATGTATAACAATTCTCCTGAAGATAATGTGCGGCGGCAATAAAATCATTAAACACATTCAACTTATTGAACTGTCTGCCGCCATCATGCCATTTCTGACCATATTCGCCGCCCCCACGTAAATTCGGAACAGCATAAACACCGCCATTTGCCAACCACACCGCAACGGAAGTACTAAAGGCAGGTGTCAAGCTGATATTAAAGCCGCCATAACCATACACAATCGTCGGGTTTTTCCCATTCAAGACAATCCCCTTTTTGTACGTAATAATCATCGGAACCTTAGTACCATCTTTGGATGTGTAGAAAACCTGTTTCGATTCATACTGATCGGAATCAAACTTCACCTTAGGTTTGATATAAAGTGCAGACTGACCAGAATTCACGTCAAACTTATAACTTGAAGAAGGCGTAATGTAATTTGAAAAACCAAAATAGATTTCTTTTTCCTTTTTCTTGCCCGAAAAACCACTCGCTGTGCCTACACCTGGCAATTCTATTTGCCGAATCTTTTTACCGGTATAATCATATTGAATCACCACTGAAACCGCATCTTTCAAATAATTTGCAAAAAGATAACCACCTCCGGTGCTGATCGAAAGCACATTTTCAGTCTCTGGAATAACATCTTTCCAGTTCTCCTTTGCAGGATTCTTCAAATCAACTCTTACCAAACGGTTGTTGGCAGCCTTGTAGTTTGTCTCCAATAAGAAACTATCCCCAATATTGTCAACGACAACTGTATTGGCATCAAAATGATCTTGTAGGCAGACAATCTTGCTATTCGGTTGCTGGAGATCCTGATAATAAAGTTCATTTCCTGTTGTCGTATTTGCAGCTGAAATAATCAGGTAACGTTGATCGTCTGTTAATGAAGCACCGACATAACGTCTCGGTGTTGCAGCACCGCCAAAAACCAATTTATCTGTAGACTGAGCTGTTTTAAGTTTATGGTAGTATAATTTATGTTGGTCTGTTTTTTCAGAAAGTTCAGATCCCTTTGGCTTATCGTAACTCGAGTAATAAAAACCATCGTTTCCTTTCCAAGCAATACCAGAGAATTTGACATCTACTAATGTTTCTCCCACAGGCGCCTTATCTTTGGCATTCAGTACAATGACTTTCCGCCAGTCCGATCCCCCTTCAGAAATAGAATAGGCGACTAAGCTCCCATCCTTTGAAAACGAAACATCGGCCAATGAAGTCGACCCATCTTTCGAGAACGTATTTGGGTCCAAGAAAACTTCTTCTGCTCCTCCCTCCCCTAGTTTACGGTAGAGGACAGCATGTTGCTGCAAGCCATTATTCTTAAAAAAATAAGTGTACTCGCCTTCCTTAAACGGGGTTCCTATTTTTTCATAATTCCATATTTCGGTTAATTGATCTTTTAATTTTGTACGGAATGGAATAGCATTCAAGTAGTCAAAAGTCACTTTATTCTCTGCCTGTACCCAGCTTTTTGTTTCAGCTGAACGATCATCTTCCAACCAGCGGTAAGGATCGGCTATCTTTTCACCCCAAAATTCATCCACGACGGTTCCTTTATTTGTCGTCGGATATGTCAACTGTTGTCCATAGCCAGTCATCGCTGTACCTGCCATACCTATCATCATTAGGATAAGACCAAAATTCTTATTTATCATAAAACCTTATACTTGTTTCAACCAATCTAAGTTTTATTCACTTAGCATTTGAAAATTCAATTTGAGTTGAATATAAACAAATTTATCGACCTCTTACCTACCTCAGGCAGTTTTTTCTCTTCCTCGAATAATAACTAAAAAGCCTAGATTCATCACTTCCCGCTTGTCCTTTACGTTAGCATCCAAACTACCTAAATCAAAGCGAATAAATAAACAAAACATGGGCCGCTCATAGTAGCATTAGACACATTTCTGCAGCGTATATTTTTATCACAACCGAAATTTCTTTAGATTTATTTAAATCTTGAAAATACTATAACCATGTTTAAAAAAGTCATATACCTTTCTTTGTCGATTTCCATTCTTCAAATCGGAATAAGCGAAGCACAACAATTACCTATAGATCAGCAATATCGAGCCACCCCTACCAAGATCAACGATCTTGTCCACACCAAACTCGATGTACGTTTTGACTATACAAACCAATTTCTGAATGGCAAAGAATGGGTCACTTTACAACCCTATTTCTACCCAACAGACTCCCTCCGCCTTGACGCAAAAGGCATGGATATTAAACAGGTATCTTTGGTCAATGGCACACAAATGATTCCCTTGAAATATACCTATGATGATCACTCTCTACTGATTAAGCTCGACCGGAATTACCTTGCAAAGGAGCAATATACAGTATACATCGATTATACCGCAAAGCCCAATTTATTGAAGGCGCAGGGCAGTGCAGCAATCAACGATGCTAAGGGGCTTTATTTTATCAATCCAGATGAACGCACACCCAACAAACCTCGTCAAATATGGACACAGGGCGAGACTGAAGCATCATCAGCCTGGTTTCCGACAATTGATCGCCCCAACCAAAAGACGACGGCTGAAATCTCCATGACCGTTCTTGACAATTACGTCAGTTTATCGAACGGTGCATTGAGCAATCAACAGAAAAATAGTGATGGTACACGTACAGATACCTGGAAAATGGATTTACCACATGCCCCATATCTATTTATGATGGCCGTTGGTGATTTTAAAATCTATCAGGACAAGTACAACAATATCCCCGTTGACTACTACCTTGAACCGAAATATGCACCCTATGCCAAAGATATCTTCGGAAAGACACCGGCCATGATGGATTTTTACAGCAAGACTCTAGGCGTTCCTTACCCTTGGAATAAGTATGCACAGATTGTCTGTCGCGATTATGTCTCAGGCGCCATGGAAAATACAAGTGCAACCCTACATGGCGAACATGTACAAAAGACAAAACGCGAATTGTTGGACGATAATCAGGAGGGAACGATTGCCCATGAACTGTTTCACCAGTGGTTTGGCGATTTGGTAACAGCAGAATCTTGGTCCAATTTGACCATGAATGAATCTTTCGCTACTTTCGGCGAGGTTATCTGGCGTGAGCACGATGGTGGTAAAGATCGTGGCGATAAATCTAGATTTGAAAAACTCCAGTCTTATCTCAAATCGACAAAAAATGGAAAAAGTCCGACTTTAGCCCGTTATTATTATCATGATAAAGAAGATATGTTTGATAATATCAGCTATGCAAAAGGTTCTTTGATTCTCTATGCCTTAAAAGAACAAATGGGTGATGAAGCATTCTATCAATCGCTGAAAAAATACTTGACAGACAATTCCTTTAAAACCGGCGAACCGCAACAGCTCCGTCTAGCGATGGAAGAGGTGACCGGAAAAGACTGGGCTCCGTACTTCAATCAATGGTATTACCAAGGTGGGCATCCAATTTTAAGAATCACGACAAGAAACGGAGAGAACAGTATCATCCTGAATGTAGCCCAAATTCAAGATTCAACCGTGCAGACATTCCAGCTTCCCTTGGCCGTCGATATCTATACGAAAAATGGGAAGATCAGACAGACCTTTCAACTCAACAAACGGAATGCCCAATTTATGATTCCTTTACCTGCTGCTGTTGAATTTATTGATATCGATCCCGAAAAAACACTCGTTGGTCAAATTCAAATCGATAAGTCAGATGCCGACTATCTGTATCAATATGAGCATGCACCTTCATTTGCTAACCGCGTCGGTGCGATTGCATACGCCTCAAAAAATCCGACAAATACCATCAGCCAGCAAATCTTAACAAAAGCATTGGCGGATACCGATGCGGATCTTGCTGCAACAGCAATTCAAGGGCTCGATTTAAGCAATCCCACGGTTCGCAAATCAACAGAAAAAACAATCTTGACACTTGCGGAGAAATCCGAAGCCTCTGTCATCCGCGCCTCTGCGATTCAAAAGCTCGCACAGACAAAAGATAAAAAATACAAAAGTCTAATTCTGAACGCTGTAAATGACAAATCTTATATGGTTATCGCAAGTTCAATTATGGCGATAAAAAGTGCTTATCCCGATCAACTTCAGCAGTCTTTGAAGCGCATTGATCCCGATGCCACGGAATATCTAAAGGCGCTCATCACCGAATTATCGAAATCATAGCAAATTATATTGTGGCGGCGAATTTTGTATTCGCCGCCATTTTTTTTAGTTTTGGCCACATGTCAACAAGAACAAAAATTTATTTTGCCTCCGACTTTCATCTTGGATCTTACCCCTTGGAACGTTCACGGGAAAGGGAGCTGCAAATTATACAGTGGCTGGACCAGATCAAAACAGATGCTGCGCAGCTCTATCTTGTTGGTGATATTTTTGATTTCTGGTTTGAATATGCCACGGTTGTCCCGAAAGGCTATATCCGCTTTTTGGGTAAATTAGCCGAAATTTCGGATCTCGGCATTCCCATTACTTTATTTAAAGGAAACCACGATATGTGGATGTTTGACTACCTCAAAAAGGAATTAAATGTTCAGATCATCGACAATGAGCTGGAATTAAAACTCAACGGAAAACACTTTTATATTCACCACGGCGATGGATTAGGTTCGGGTGATTACAAATACAAGGTACTCAAGAAAGTATTTCGGAGCCGTCTCTGCCAATGGTTATTTGCGCGGTTGCACCCAAATTTTGGAATCGGAATCGCGACACGCTGGTCCAAACATAGTAGGCTTTCGAATAATGAGGACGAAAAGTTTTTGGGTGAAGACAAAGAATGGCTGATTGGCTATGCAAAGGAGCTGGAGGCAACCCAACATCACGACTATTATATCTTTGGCCATAGACATCTTCCCTATGATGTTGAACTCAACTCCAATAGCCGTATTCTAAATTTAGGGGAATGGATCAATTACCATACCTATGCAGTATGGGATGGTGAAACTTTACGTTTGGAAAAATGGGCGAGCAAATCCTAATTTCTTTATCCGATTGCCTGAACGGTTACCACTTTCTAACGCCTGAAAGTGCTGTAAAATTGGAGCAGGTCAGTAAGAAAATCACAGCGAAAAGAAATAGCCTGCTGATCGAACAGGACAAAATTCAAAAAAATCTCTATTTTCTGGCTTCCGGATTAGCCCGCGTTTACTACGAGACGGCCAACCGTCAGATTACCTTGGATTTCGTTTCACCCGGTGGAACGCTCATATCCATGAATAGTTATGTCCATGATACCCCAGGTTATGAAAATATAGACCTTTTGGAGGACAGTGTTGTTTATCAGATAGACCAAAAGCAACTTTTTGATCTCTACGAAAGTGATATTGCCATTGCCAACTGGGGAAGAAAGATGGCTGAACTTGAATTTATCAAGGCCGAGCAACGAACCATGTCCAAGCTCTTTAATACTGCCCAAGAGCGCTATGCCGAGTTACTTCAAAAATACCCTCAATATATTCAACGGATCAAACTTGGTTACATCGCCTCCTATCTCGGTGTCAGTCAGGTTACCCTAAGCCGGATTCGCGCAAATATTCACACAAATTTTTAACATTTGTAAAAATTATTATCGCCCTAAAGCCGGATCTTTGTATCGAAACAAAAAATCAAAAAAGATATGAACTGGGTATTTTTAATATTGGGTGGATTATGTGAAATCGGCTTTACGACCTGCTTAGGTAAAGCCAAAGATGCGACCGGAAATGCGCAATGGCTCTGGTACGGTGCCTTTGTCGTATTCTTATTTGCAAGTATGGGCTTATTGATCAAAGCTACACAGACACTTCCCTTAGGCACAGCTTATGCTGTTTGGACCGGAATAGGTGCAGTAGGTACCGTTTTAATGGGGATCATCTTCTTTAAGGAGCCCGCAGATTTTTGGCGCATATTCTTTATTTTCACGCTGATTGCTTCCATCGTGGGACTAAAAGCAGTTTCCTCTCATTAATAGCAGGCTAGGTTGTTTAAAAGCAACAAAATTTCCTTACTTTTGTACACTCAATAGTAATCTAGGTCATACATTCCTAGAAGAAGCATTTTTGATATATGTTAGATAAATTACAAGCGATAAAAGAAAGATGGGAAGAAGTGGAAGCTGAATTGAGCAACCCTGATACCATGCAAGATATGAAACGTTTTGCCAAATTGAATAAAGAGTACAAAGATTTGGGCAAAATCGTGGATCAGTACCATATTTACAAAAATATGGTGAGTAATATTGATACCAATAAGGACATCATCATGAACGAGAAGGATCAAGAACTTCGTGAGATGGCTAAAGAAGAATTGGATCTTTTATACGTAGCAAAAGAAGAAAAAGAAGAAGAAATTCGCTTAATGTTGATTCCTAAGGATCCTGAAGATGCGAAAAATGCCATTATCGAAATTCGTGGTGGATCAGGTGGTGATGAAGCAGCCTTATTCGCTGGCGACCTTTACCGCATGTACACACGTTATTTCGAAACCAAAGGCTGGCGCAACGAAGTAATGGACGTTACCGAAGGAACTTCTGGCGGTTATAAGGAGGTGATCTTAAAAGTCATCGGTGAAGACGTTTACGGACAATTGAAATACGAATCAGGTGTACATCGTGTACAACGCGTTCCGGATACGGAGACACAGGGTCGTGTACATACTTCTGCAGCATCTGTTGCAGTTCTTCCTGAAGCTGAAGATGTCGATGTTGAGATCAATCCGGGTGATATTGAATTACAGACTTCCCGTTCAGGTGGTGCTGGTGGACAGAACGTCAACAAGGTTGAAACAAAAGTGCAGTTGACGCATAAACCAAGTGGTATCGTTGTGGTTTGTCAGGTAGAACGTTCCCAATTAGCCAACCGTGAGTTAGCGATGGAGATGTTGCGGAACAAACTTTACGAGCTCGAGTTGAACAAAAAGAACGGCGACATCGCTGCAAAAAGAAAAACTTTGGTATCTACTGGAGACCGTTCGGCAAAAATTCGTACCTATAACTACCCACAAGGTCGCGTAACGGAGCACCGTATTGGAATGACGATGTACAACTTACCGGCAATTATGGACGGTGATATTCAAGGTATTATCGATGCATTGCAGTTTGCGGAGAATGCAGAGAAGATGAAAGACGGTCAAGTAGATTAGTTTTTTTTCAAAAAATCTTTGCAGATACGTAAACAAACGCTATATTTGCACACCTTCTGAGGAGAAGGGTTGAGGTCTGGTAGTTCAGCTGGTTAGAATACATGCCTGTCACGCATGGGGTCGCGGGTTCGAGTCCCGTCCAGACCGCTTCAAAAGAGAGAGAAATCTCATATGTTCTTTAACAAAATAAATTTTTAAGATTTTTAGGTCTGGTAGTTCAGCTGGTTAGAATACATGCCTGTCACGCATGGGGTCGCGGGTTCGAGTCCCGTCCAGACCGCCAAAAATTATTAAAAACAATCCTTAAGATTTTAGGTCTGGTAGTTCAGCTGGTTAGAATACATGCCTGTCACGCATGGGGTCGCGGGTTCGAGTCCCGTCCAGACCGCTAAAATTTTAAAAACACATTGTTGGTCTGGTAGTTCAGCTGGTTAGAATACATGCCTGTCACGCATGGGGTCGCGGGTTCGAGTCCCGTCCAGACCGCCAACAAGAAAAGCATCATTTATAATTAAATGATGCTTTTTTTTTGCCTTAACAATACAACAACTATTATTTTTTCAATTCGTACTGAAGTGCTCCAGAAGGGCAATGCTTGATCTGTTCAATCAATTCCGCTGTACTGGCATTTTGGGCTGTGATCCAAGGCCTATCTTTCGGATGATACACATTTGGGAGACTCTTCACGCAAACCGCAGCATGTGCACAGCGTTCAGGTATCCAAAGAACGGTTATCTCTCCATTTGGATGTGGATATCTAACTATTTTTTCCATAATTCCATCTCTCTTTAGCAATTTATATTTTAAGAACTAATAACGATAAGAACAATTTTGTTTTAAGAATTGGCTTTTCGCTTTTTAATCATACTGCTCACCCGGTAGATCATAAAAATACCGATGATAGAGAGCAGAATCACACTCATCCCCAATGTAGGATAATGTTCCAAGGGGCTTTCTTTTGTTTCTTGAACAATGATTACACCTGCTAGCGAAGCTGCCACACCTCCTGCCAGCTGCTGCAACGATGAACTGATACTCATAAATGCACCCCGATCTTTCATCTCCGGAACAGCCGTGATCAAAGCGGAAGAAGGCGTCATCCGACTTAAAATGCCCGCCATCATTAAAATGTTTAAGATAACAACAATATAAAATGGAGTAACGCCTAGGTTCGTGTAGATAAATACGACAACCATGAGCCAAAGGGAAGCGAACGCGAAAATCTTAAACTTATCGTAACGGTCGCTCAATTTTCCGACGATAGGCATAATAATCAATGAAGCGATACCCGAAATCATAAACAACATCGGCAGCTGCTCGTGGCTAACTTTGAGGTTATTGACTGCAAAAGCACTTCCAAAAGGCATCATCATATAACCTCCAATGGATAGCAAGGCTGTTGCAGCAAAGCCGATACGATATTCTCGCTGTGAAAAAGTCAGCCAAAGGTGCTTTAACGCAGATTGATGTTTCTGAAGACCGATATGTGCTGTAATCGGAATGAGTTTAATTGCAATGATAATGACAATAATTAAAGCCATCACGGCAATCCATAAAAAGGCACTATGCCAGCCCCAATTGTTTGCGATATACAGACCTATCGGAATGCCTAGGACCTGGCTGGCGCCAAAGCCCATCTGTACAAAGCCCATCACACGTCCACGTTGCTGAAGCGTAAAGATATCGGTGATAATAGCCATGGAGATCGAACCAATGACCCCTCCAAAGAGGCCCGTGATAATTCGAGCAGCGACCAAAGTCCAATAATCGTTGGCAAAACTACAGCAGAAAGTTCCGATAATAAAGCCAGAATAGAAAAAAAGCAGCAGCTTCTTTCGATCAAAACGATCGGCAAAACCCGCGGTAAGCAGCCCCGAAGCACCCGCGCTAAAAGCATAGGCCGAAACCGCAATGCCAAATTGAGCTGGTTTGAGATCGATGGCTTTCATCAGGATATCCCCCATCGGTGACATCACCATAAAATCAAGCACGACCGTAAATTGTGTCATGGCCAATAAAAAGACCACCAGTTTTTGGTATGCCGTAAAAGGCGCATTATCAAGTTTATTTATTTCCATACTGTCCGGTTTGCCTCGGTTTAAACTGGCCTAAAAATACAGAAGTGCGCGAACATTATATGTAATAAGTTTGCAAAATTATCGCCCGAGACCTTACCTTACCTTACCTTACCTTACCTTACCTTACCTTACCTTACCTTACCTTACCTTACCTTACCTTACCTTACGTGAAACGAAACGATCGCACTATTTAATCTTATCCTAGGTCGCCAACAAAAAAGCCAGCACCTGTTTGACAGGTGCTGGCTCAATATGCGATTTAAAGCAAATTATTCAGCGATAACAGCAAATTCAGCTCCGGAAGCATAATCATCACCACGTTGGGAGTTAAGTCCTGTAAAGCGGATATAACGTCCTTTCACAGGCTTTTCGAATCGAACAGTTTTTAATTTTTTATTCCGTTCAAAAGATCCGGACATCACATCTTCCCAGTTCTTCCCATCTTTACTCACCTGGATCTTATAATCCTTGATATCACCATTCGGTCCATCCTGTCTTGGTAGAAAAGTGAAGCCCTTAATTGTTTTGCTACTTCCAGCATCAAAATCAACCCAATGTGGATACTGTGCTACGGTAACCGAATACATCGTATGCCAAATCGAGGAAGGATCTCCATCCAATAGGTTCTTGGCATCCCCTTCACCAGTCTCCTGACTTGAAGCAAAAACAACCTCCATTGGAATGGTTTCGATTTTAGTGTATTGTTGTGTTACCTTCAATTTTTCATTTTGTTGATACCAAGCCGTTACTGTACCACCGGCGCGTAAGTCAAAAGGCGCTTTATAAACACTTGCCTTTGCATTGTTCAAACTGTATAATACGGTCTCATTTTTATTTCCCGATTGAATAGAAACTTCTCCATTTGAACTTCTTGCCAACGAAATGGGCGCGTCACCGGCAGTCGCTACCTGAGCCTTTGCTATCATATCATTGTTCTGAATCGGACGGATAATGAAACCGATAGCCGTTGGTACTGCTTTCACACGGTCCTTTTCTAACGGTGGCCCTTGTCCACAGCTATTACCACCAAGTCCTGTTACAGCTGCATCAAGATGCACGTGTACGCCCGAACTTTTTGGTAATTGATAAGGGTGCGGTGCAAAGGTCAACTCAAGCTCACTATAGTCCAAAGCGGATGTTGATAAATGCTCTTTCGCAATAAAAACAACTCCCTGTCCAGCATTATTTGTCAATGCTGTCCAACGCACATCCTCATTGTTACTCATATTTTGCGGATTAGGCCATGGCACAAACTGATCTTTTACAGTGCTTTTGTGCAATTCAATAAATTGTGCTGTCTTCCGATCAGCATAATTATTGATCGGTCCACGTCCATAATAACTATAATTGCCATACTCGGTCGGTAATTGCAAAGCATATCCCAATCGAGCTAATACAACACTTGCATTATTGGATGTAATACTCGACGACAATTCAATAGAGCCATCCTTATAAATTGTCCAGATCTGATTGCTTGTAAATTTAAAATCATCTTTGCCAAAAGGCTTATCCGTATGCTCTTTAAGCGTGTAGGTTCCCGAAGTTCCCCCCAACAAAGACGCGCCATATGGAGCTTGCGATTCAACCGTAAACGCCAATACAACTGTTCCATCTTTCTTGGTATAACTGTTTGAAGACAAAACCTTATGTTTAAGGTTATGTAATCCTTTTTCAAACCATTGTTGGTAAGCCCAGTTGTCATTGTCAACCGGAGCACGTAGTGCATCCAATTTTGGGCCTTCGCCATCGCGGATAACTTGTTTACCGGCATATGTTAGATTATATATCGAGCCTGTTTTATTGTCAAACTTCGCGATAAACTGATCTCCTTTCACCACCTGCAAATCACCTTCTTTGGAAAGCGACGGAGCCCCTCCTTGTGCAACAGCGGAAATCAACGGTTTATTTTCAGCCGCTTTGACAAACAGTTGTTCCTCCATTTGAACAAAACCTTTGGCCGCCCAAGGTCGATCTGTATTGAGAATAAACTGTACTTTTACAAAATACTCCGATCCCGCATCTAACTGCGCATAATTTATCGGCAATATAAGCTGCTTGCGTTGGCGCGCTGTCGGCAAATCAGCGGCACTGATTGTACCTGCACTATTTTTTACTTCTACCCCATCCTTATATAGCGACCATTGAACCTGATAATCGGATAGATCTTTAAAATAATTTTTATTGAAAAGCTCAATTTTCCCCTGTTGAATATCAACAGCCTTTACGCCCGCATTTTGGTACACTTTCTTGACCTCAAAATACTGTGGTTTAGGTTTCATATCGGCAAAGATCAACCCATTATTGACAAAGGTTCCATCATTGGGTTTGTCTCCAAAGTCGCCGCCATAAGCGAGAAAGCGTTCGCCGGTCTTCTTATCGTAATAATACATAGCCTGATCAATCCAATCCCAAATGGCACCGCCCATAAAGAAGTTGGTCGATTCGATGGCTTCCCAATAATCAATTAGGTTACCAACGGCATTACCCATGGAATGTGAATACTCCGAGATATGAAATGGATATTTCAATTTGTAAGTGCCTTTTACAGCTCCTCTTACCCAGTCTATTGAGGGGTATTGATTGGAGCCCATATCAACGATTGTATTGTTACGCTCGTATTGAACAGGTCTTGACGTATCGATTTTCTTGATAGCCTGATAGGCGGCCACGAAATTATCACCTGGACCGGCTTCATTTCCTAAAGACCAGATAACCACTGCCGGATGGTTGATGGTCGAATGCACCATCTCGATATTACGGGCTACATGGGCATTTTTCCATTCAGGAACATGAGAAAGAGACTCTTTGCCATAATAATATTCATGGCTTTCGATATTGGCCTCATCCTCGAGATAAATTCCATATTTATCGCATAAATAATACCAATAAGCAGGTTCTGGATAATGCGAATTCCGGACATGGTTGATATTCGCCCGTTTCATTAATTTCACCTCAGCTTCCATCTGTTCTCTGGTCACTACTTTGCCATGTTCAGGATTGGTTTCATGACGGTTGACGCCTTTCAGTTTCACCGTCTTACCATTGACATAATAATAACGTCCGGACAAGCCAAATTCATCATCCGCAGCCTTGGTATCTTTAATCTCAACCTTTCTAAATCCAACATAGGTAGAAATAGTCTCAACCGTTTTGTTCTTTTTATCCTTCAATTCAGCCACCAAAGTATACCGATAAGGTAATTCGGCAGACCATTTATCCGGATTTTTGACGTTCAACGTTGCGGCGACGCTATTAGAAACTTGACCATCCAGGGCTGGCACAGCTGATGAAGCTTCTGTCTGATCAACAAGGGTATTCTCGTCACTGTATAGCTTATTTTTATAAAGTGAATAAACTACTTTATACCCTTCAGCTTTCTTACTACCCAGATTGCGTACAGTACTCGTAATTTTCAACGAACCATTTTCGTAATTGCTGTCCAAGTCTGGAATGGCCGCTAAATCGCGAATCTGAACTTTTGGCGTTGAAGTAAGCGAAACATCCCGAAATATCCCGGGCAATCTAAACATATCCTGATCTTCCAAAAAGGAAGCGTCCGAACTCCGGTAAACTTCAACAGCCAACACATTTTCAGCACCCTTTTTTAAGTAAGGCGAGATATTGAAAGATGCGACGTTTCTGGAATTTTTTGAAAATCCGACATATTTGCCATTTATCCACAGGTAGAAAAAGGAGTCTACACCATCAAAATTGATAAATACCTCACGACCGTCCCAATGAGTAGGTACTGTAAAGTTACGTCGGTACGATCCTACTTCATTACGGTAGACATAAGTTGTCCAATCTTGGGCTGGCGTCCGCATAACTCCACCGCGCCAATCATCGACCTTTACTTGATGATGAAAGATCACACGTTGATTGGTATAAATAGGTACGCCATATTTTAAGCTTCCATCCTTCTGTATACCATAAATATTCCAGCTCATAGGGACTGGAACAGATTCCCAGGCACCCACATTATAATTCGGGTCATAAAAGTCCTTTGGTCGCTCTTCCGGGGTCTTTACCCAGTTAAACTTCCAGGATCCATTGAGCGAAAGCCAATAGTTACTATGCTCGGGAAGTACTTTTCGCGCACTTTCTACGTTCTGAAAGGAGAAGAACGACGCATGCGGCAACTCCTTATTAAGTGATAATAATTGAGGCGATTCCCATTCATTCCCTTTTGGAGCCGTTGTGGCTCCATACTGGAAACCGTCGATAGATGACGTAATCGTTTGCCCTATCGTGACGGTAGTGTCCAGCGACAGCAATGAGGCTAGAATCGTTGAAAAAATAACAGAGTTTCTTAACATAATGTAATTAAGCAATTTAGTCCAGGAAACCAAATGTAACTTCATTTTGTAGTAATAACAAGCAGATTATTAAAGCACTCGATTGCGAAACTTTTTCGATACAAAAAAGATCATATCGAACTTTAAAATTGTTCTATAGGTTCTCCATTTGAGGATCGTACATAAAACAATGTAAAAACGTAAAAAATTGACCCGGCGAAAAATAACGATGTCCTCCCAAAAGAAGCTGATTCCAATAAAAAACAAATGCTTTCGGTTTCAAGGAATAAGCCTTATTTTTGGGGATAGATTTCACTTTAAACAAATAAAAGTTTACGTTTGAAAATATTTCGAAGAATTTTATTTTTCAAAGGGTTACAATTTAAGCATTAAGGTATTAATAGGTGAGTAAATTCAGTAAATCAGTCCTGCTAGAAAATGATGAGCAAATCATTGAAGGCATCAAAGACGGCAACAGCTTGGCGATAGATGCTATCTACAAGCGGTACTATCCGTCTATAAGCCATATGATCTTGCAAAACAATGGAAGTGAGGATGAAGCGAAAGATATTTTTCAAGAAGCTGTCATTGTGCTCTACGATAAAGTTACCAAAGGGAACTTTGAGCTCAGCAGCAAACTTAAAACATATCTTTACTCGATTTGCAGAAGGCTTTGGCTTAAGCAACTCAATCGTGCTGGTTTTGGCAACAGTGACATTAGCGGTTATGAAGATTCCTTATTTGAGGAAGAAGATCTACAACAGCATCAAGAACTTGAAAAGAAGTTCGACCAAATGGAACTTGCCTTAGAGAAAATGGGAGAACCTTGTAAGACAATCTTACATGATTTCTACATCTTAAACCATTCGATGCAGGACATCTGTGATAAATTTGGTTATACCAATACAGATAATGCCAAGACTCAGAAGTATAAATGCCTACAACGGCTGAAAAAAATATTTTTTTCAACAGATTAAAATTAGTGTAACACCATGGGAACAATGAATCAAAAAGAATTTTTCGAATTAGCAGACCAGTATCTTCGCGGCGAATTATCGGCCGAAGAAAAAGCTGCATTTGAATCTTTTTGTGCTGATCAGCCCTCCTATGCTGCCCAATTACAACAACACCGCGAATTTGTTGCCAATATGAAAGAAACCAGTCAACGGCTGGATTTCAAAAATGCTTTAGCACAATCAGCAAAAGAATACCATAAAACCCAAAACACAGCCGCAAAGGTAGTTCCTATAAAACAATCAGCGGTAATTTCACTTTGGGAACGCATCAAAGCAAGTTCTTTAGTGGCTGCAGTGGTAGCGGTATTTGCAGTATTTGGCACATTATGGCTGAGCGGTTATTACAGCAACCTCGAGAAAGCATCTTCCGATTACAGTGCATTACGTAGAGACATGAACAATGTCAAAAAGAACGTCAACGCACACAACGCTGCTATCAGGGATATCAATGACAAAAAATCTGTAAAAGGTACCGAAAGCCAGTTTGGTGCAACAGGATTTATGTTGACGACAGATGGCTATGTCGTCACCAATTACCATGTCATTAGCGGGGCTGATTCGATCTATTTACAAAATAGTAAAGGCGAATCGTATAAAGCACAAATCGTACACACCGATCCAAGCAAAGACTTGGCGATCTTATACATCGCAGATAAGACCTTTAAGAAAGCTAAAAGCTTACCTTACACGTTCAAAACGTCGACTTCAGATCTTGGTGAAGATATTTATACGATCGGGTTTCCTCGGGACGAAGCAGTATATGGTCAGGGATACCTAAGTTCATCAACAGGTTATGCCGGTGATACCATCGCTTATCAGATCTCCGTACCTGTCAATCCAGGTAACAGTGGCGGTCCGGTATTGGATAGCAGAGGTAATGTGATTGGTATTATTTCCGGAAAACAACGTGGCATAGATGGTGCCGCCTTTGCAATCAAAACGAAATCAATCTTGAACGCCTTAGCGGACATACCAAGTGATTCACTGGTTACCGGTCTTAAGATCAACAAAAAGAATAGCTTGGCAGGTTTACCAAGAACAGAACAAATCAAGAAAATGCAAGACTATATCTACATGGTTAAAGTCTATTAGGAGGCATTTATAACTTATAAAAAAGAAGCTGTCTCAAA
>NZ_DDKA01000004.1:0-128128 GCF_002339225.1 Sphingobacterium sp. UBA2610 | reverse complement strand
CCCAAACTTTCGGTATGATCCCAAATTCGGATAATAACTTATCAAGATAGACAAAATAACGGATATATCCTAATACCAACGTATACCTAATACCAGTTTTCAAGCAGTTTTTAGACAGTGATTAGTCATTACTTATTCAGTTGTCACTGAGCAAGCACTGAACGAGCACTGAACAAACACTGAATAAGCAATGTCTAAAGAGCTAATCTGATCGCTCTTTGATCCGAATTTGCTGCAATAGCTATCGCTTGTTCTTTGGTGTTTCTTCGCTTATTATAGGGACTTTCATTAGACCTTCCTGGGTATTCGTTCGCTATTTCTCTGGTGTTTCCTTGGTGTTTCTCTGGTGTTTCTTTGGTGTTTCTTTGGTGTTTCTTTGGTCTTTCTTTGGTGTTTCTCCGGTATTTCTTTGGTCTTTCTTTGGTGTTTTAACGATAAAATGGCAATAAAAGAGCAATAAAAGAGCAAAGAAACGGTAACGTAGGTGTAATCCTCAACCAGACTTGTAGATAAGAAAGATAAATTGCCTACCGTTGAATTGGCAGTAAGACGGGCTTTTTTTTATAAACTTTCTTTAATCTGAATTTTCTTGTTTAAATTGGAAATACCAAATATAAACTTGGATGAAAACAGTTTTTTTATCGCTGGCACTGTTGTGTTTTTTCATGACGCAGGGACAAGTGGGGTTTGTCTTAAACGGGAAAAAGAATGTTAAATTTCCTTTTCTTTTTGTCCATAACCTAGTCATTATACCTGTGCAGGTAAACGGGTATATGATGAACTTCCTGTTGGATACAGGTGTTAAAGAAACCATGATATTTGGGGAAACATTAAAGTCAATTGATAGCGCTGTTTTTGTTAATAAGTTTCAGGGCTTGGGTCGGGAAGAGGGTTTGGATGGCTATTTATCGGTCAGCAATCACGTGAATATTGCAGGCGTATACGAAGATTTGGATCAACCGATCTATATTCTTCAAAATGCTCATATTGATATTTCTACCCGGATAGGCGTGGAAGTGAATGGAATTATGGGTAGTCGTTTTTTTGAAAACCAAATGATCGAAATGGATTTTCAAAAACATCGCATCACCTTATATCCAAGGGCGAACAAGCCTAAGGGGCTTGAGAAGATGCAGCGTTTGCCCTTGGATATTTTAAACAGTCGCCCCTATACTTCGGTTGCTTTTAAACAGGGCGATGTGGCTATTGATGGTCGTGTATTGATCGACATGGGAAATAGCGATGCCTTAATGCTTATTCCTTCCAAGCTAAATAATTTTGATATTAAGCCTCCATTTATTGATGACTACATAGGGCAAGGATTTAACGGTGAGATTTATGGAAAAAGAAATCGAATCCGATCGCTCGAACTTGGGCCGTTTACAATGGATTATCCCCTCGTAGCCTATCCCGAATTGAGTTCGTTACAGCATGCAACATTTGTGAGCGAAAGGGTAGGTTCCATTGGAAATGAGTTGTTACGCCGATTTAAGGTCGTATTCGATTACCCCAACAAATCCATATACCTTCATAAGAATAAAGATTTTGATCGCTTTTATTATTTGAATATGAGTGGCTTAGAAATTATCCACGATGGCATTAAATACGAAAAAGAAGAAATACCCGTGGTTCTGCAAAAAGATGGCGGTACAGAGGTAAGAATGGGCAACAGTGTGCAGTATCGCTTTGTACTACGGAATATGTACAAAATTGCGACGGTTCGTGATGGTTCGCCTGCGGCAATCGCAGGACTAATGCCGGGAGATAAGGTTATAAGGATCAATGGTAGACCTGCATCTTCATTTTCCCTGGAGTCGATCCACAATCTTTTTAAATCAGAAGAGGGAAAGGAAATGCGTTTCCGCGTAACCAGAGGCGAGAATACACGCGACTTTAAATTTGTGCTAAAGGATCCACTTCCATTTAACCCGAATTAAATTTTTGCAAATATGAAGAGTTTAAATAAAACTTATTTATCTTTGCTGTCAAGAATAGTATTATAACAATTAAACACGAAGAGATATGTTGGTCGCCAAGATTATAACACCGCAAGCTTTTAAGGCAAATGGATTTGCTGAAAGCAATCTTCGTGCTTTTTGTCATATTTAAGACATTCTTCAAAATTGGAGCTCATCGTGTTTGTTCAATCCGCTGGAATGAATAATCGGATCGCTTCACTTCTTTTGGAAAACCAATTAATACAGATGAAAAAGCCGAAGTTCATTCGGGCTTTTTATTTTTCCTGATTTTCGTTTCTATTCATACAACTTAGACACTTTAGGGGCATATGGCTTTCTGAAAAGCTGTTTATAATCCGCTCTTTCGCACGAATTAACTGTGCATAATGAAGAGCATTTGTTTAATAGATTCTTTATCTCTAAAAGAATATTCCCGAAATTTTTTCAAAAATGCTGCCGATTTCTACGATGGAATTGGTGGCTAATTATGTATGTTTTTTACAAAAAATGGGAAGTAAATTATCTGGAAAAGACTTAATAAAAATAGGTTTTCCACAAAATAATATAGTTAATACAGCTTTGGGACTGATCACAAGGTATCGAAAGAAAGAAAATAAAGAAACCATTCTTCTTGAACTTGCTGAGCTTTTAGAAGCTCCGGAGCGATTTATGGAGCATAAAATATGGGGAAAGCTTTCTGAAGGACTGGTGCAGCCCATAGAAATACGTGTCCGGGAGCTGAGCGCGCATGGAGCTCCATTTAACATATTTGGTGCAAATGAAATTGATGAGCAGGCGAAAAGACAATTGTACGATGCATTGCAATTGCCTATTTCAAGGCAAGGTGCATTGATGCCAGATGCACATACAGGTTATGGGCTTCCCGTCGGTGGGGTGCTGGCTACAGAAAATGCCGTTATACCCTATGGTGTCGGGGTGGATATCGGTTGCCGGATGAGCCTGTCGATATTCGACTTACCTGGCAGTTATTTTAAAGGACGAGAATTTCAACTGAGAAATATATTGAAGGAAAATACCAAATTTGGTTTAACCGACACGCATCGTGAGAAGTCTGATCACATCATTTTCAGTAGGGCGGAATTTCAGGAAATCCCGCTGTTAAAATCCCTGTTGGGGAAAGCTTATAGGCAATTCGGGACTTCTGGCAGCGGAAATCATTTTGTCGAAATGGGCATTGTTGAGCTTCATACCGTGCGGAACGAATGGGGGATGGATCCAGGGCAGTATTTGGGGATTTTATCCCATAGTGGTTCTCGCGGCCTGGGAGCACATATCGCTAAACACTATACGAGTCTGGCTGCCCAACTGTGTCCATTACCTCGTCATGTGCAGCATTTGGCCTGGTTGGATTTATCAACCCAAGAAGGACAAGAATATTGGATGGCAATGAATTTGGCAGGGGACTATGCCCAGGCCTGTCATACGGATATCCACCGACGTTTGGCTAAAGCACTTGGATGTAACCCCGTGGTAACGATCGAAAATCATCATAATTTCGCATGGAAGGAATTCGTGAATGGTGAGGAATATATCGTTCATCGGAAGGGAGCAACTCCTGCTGGAAAGGGTGTATTGGGGGTGATTCCCGGCTCGATGACAGCACCGGGGTTCATTGTGGAAGGGAGGGGAAACCCCTTAAGTTTACAGTCGGCATCCCATGGAGCGGGGCGGGTTATGTCGAGATCTGCCTGCAAAAATAATTTAACAAAAAGCGCCATGTTGAAAGATCTGGAAGCATGTGGTGTAGAGTTGATCGGGGGCGCGTTGGATGAGTCGCCACGTGCTTATAAAGATATTCATCGGGTGATGAAATTGCAGGAGGAACTGGTGAATGTTCTCGGAACGTTTAGTCCGAAGATTGTACGCATGGACAAATAAAGGTGATGGAAGAAAGGTATTTACAGGTTTCTTCGGGACGAGGTCGTAAGGAATGTAATATGGCTGTCCGGCTAGTATTCGATAGACTCGCTGTTGAAAGCCGTAAAGTTGGTGTAGAAGTCACGGAAATAGAAAGAGAAGACGTTGATGGACTTCCTTGTTCGTTAATCGTCAGATTGAGCGGAAGAGATATGGAACAATTGATTGATCATTGGGTTGGTACAATCTGTTGGGTGTGTAAAAGCCCCTTTCGTCCTTTACACAAACGGAAGAATTGGTTTGTCGACGTTAAAATGTACCATCCTGGGGAAAAGGAAAGGCTGTTGGATTTGAAGGATGTATATTTCCAAACAATGCGGAGTAGCGGCGCAGGTGGGCAGCATGTCAATAAAGTAAGTTCTGGCGTCAGAGCTACGCATGCACCGACAGGTGTAAGTGTTCAGGTGATGGATACGAGATCCCAATTGCAGAATAAGGAGATTGCAATGCTGCGCCTGGCTGCACGTCTTCGGGATTTAGGGCAGGCCAAGTTAAATGCGGCCAAAGCACAAAAATGGAAAAATCAAATCGAGGTGTCACGGGGACAGGCAAAACGCGTCTTTCATGGACAAAAATTTATTGAAAAGTAAGTTATTTTTACTGTTTTACTGAAGCGAAAGCCCTTGCTAGTATTTTGGCAAGGGTTTGTTTTTTAGCGTTAATTTTTTTATTTGAAAAATGCTCGCGGTTTATTTGTTGAAAGTCAATGATCGGGATTTAGCTGTGTTAGACTTGTAATATTTTAACATTTGATGTTAAAATATGGGTAATATTGGTCAATATCATAGCGTGCTCTGTTTTAACATTTGCATAATTTAGATTTTATAAAAGCATTTTAAACTAACTAACAGAGACTAGCTTATGAACAAAAGAAGTATTGCAATACTAGCATCCAATATACTAGTATGTTCTGCGCTTTATGCCCAAACAGCACTTAAAGGTAAAGTGTTGGATCAGGATGGCAAACCAATACCAGGGGTATCGGTAACCATTCGAGGCGGTGCCGGCACGCAGACAGGAATTGATGGTGGATTTTCATTAACATATACAGGTGGAGGAGTTTTAAATGTCACTGCAGTTGGTTATAAATCCAAGCAGTTTCAACTGAATAATCAAACGAATTTAAGCATTACATTAGAATCTTCAGCGGAGAATTTAGACGAAGTGGTGGTTACCGCATTAGGTATCACAAGAGAGAAGAAATCGTTGGGTTATGCCATGCAGGAGGTTAAAGCCAAGGAATTGACAGATGCCGGACAACATAGTCTAACAGGAGCATTGGCGGGTAAAGTTGCAGGTGTCCAAATAAACCAATTTGGTGGAGCGATCGGATCTTCAGCGCGTATTTCGATCCGCGGAAACACGTCGTTACAGGCAAACCAGCAACCGCTTATCGTAGTGGATGGTATTCCTATTACAAATAACTCTCAGCGTTCCGGAGATAATACCTATACTGGGGTGGATTACGGTTCGGGTCTAAACGACATTAATCCAGATGATATCGAAAGCATCAACGTACTGAAAGGTGGGGCAGCAGCACTATACGGTATGCGTGCTGGTACAGGCGTTATTATGATTACCACAAAATCTGGAAAACGGGCCGAAAACGGAGTCCAGATTTCATACGATGGTAATTTTTCCATCGACAGAGCCGCCAATTTACCGAAGTACCAAAATTTATATGGTCAAGGATCACGGGGGGATGAATACAGTTTTAAGAAATTTGGTGGAAATCTTTCTTATCAGGATTATGTAACGCAGAATTCATTCAGTTACGTTGATGGCACAGGAAACATTGGTGTTAATGATAATATCGATGAATCTTGGGGGCCTCGCATGGACATTGGTTTATTGATACCACAGTTTAACAGTCCGGTTGTGAATGGTGTACGCCAGGCAACAGCATGGAATTCACATAAAAACAATGTTAGAGAGTTCTTCCAGACAGGTTTTTCCCAAAACCATAATGTTTCATTGCTTTCCAAATCAGATCGATCTTCTACACGTGCATCTATTTCCTTTAGGGATCAAAAGGGAACAGTACCTAATACAGATCAGAAAAAATATACTGCCCAGCTGAACAATGAATATAAGGTTAGCGATAAAGTGTCTTATGACATTATGAGTAACTTTACGCGTACAGAAAGTAACAACTTGGTCACGCAGGGATATGATGCAGCAAATCCAATGAACGGCCTGATCTGGTTTGGTCGCCAGGTGGATATGCAAGACTTGAAAAATAATTGGGATCAAAAAGATGCGCAAGGGAAATATACCTATTACAATTGGAATTCCGCTTATCATATGAATCCTTTTTATACGATGCATGAATCCCGTAATGCGATGAAGATGAACCGTGTTTTCGGTAAGACATCCTTATATTATCAACCTTTTGATTTTTTGAAATTTGAGGGACGTGTAGGATTGGATTACTATAACACACATATGTTTGAGACGACTTATTTTAACTTTGATAACCAAGATGGTAAGTTCAATGACATAAAAAATAGCAATTCCGATTTTAATGCAGATTTTATCGCAAATTTCAATAAACAATTTGGGGATTTGAGTTTGACAGGTATTTTGGGTGCTAACTACCGCGATTATCAATATGAAACAAGTACACTAGGGGCCAAAGGATTAAATGTATTAGGCGTTTATACGATTGCGAATAAAATAGGAGATGCCTACACGTTTATGGATCATTCGAAAGGCCGATCCAATTCGGTTTACGCTCAGGCAAATTTGGGCTGGAAAGATCAATTATATTTGGATCTGACAGCGCGGAATGACTGGTCATCGACACTACGCAAATCCTTTTTCTATCCTTCGGCAAGTTTAAGCTGGATTCCGACAGCTTCATTTGAAGGTCTGAAAAGTGATTATTTGAATTTTTGGAAAATGCGATTTAATTTGGTGAAAGTAGGTAACGCTACACAACCTTATCAAAATGGAAACTATTATTATGCACAAACAGATGCTTATAATAACCTAGCGCAAATGTACAAGAGTATGGTCTATGCGATCGAAGGCCTGGAACCTGAAGCTATCACTTCTTATGAAATCGGTACTGAGCTTGGATTATTCAAAGACCGTCTTCATTTAGACCTTACCTATTATCAAAAAATAAATAAAAAACAATTGCTTCCAGTGACGACCTCCAATGTGGTTGGGTTTAGTAGTATCTTCTTAAATGCGGGAGAAATTCGAAGCAAGGGTATTGAAGTTCAATTACGCGGTGATATCCTGAAACGTGAAGACGGATTGAATTGGACAACAACTGTCAACTTCTCAAAAGATAATAACAAGGTTGTTGAACTTTATCCTGAATTGGGCTTGAAAGATTACAGACAGGGTTGGACTTGGGGCATCTCCAATATGGCTTCTGTGGGGCGCCCTTGGGGAAGCTTGGTTGGCCCCGGATACGATCGTGTAAAAGATGGACCGATGAAAGGTGCTATTAAAGTGGGTTCTAACGGTCTGGTTTCTACACCGCTTGATGGTCAAGTGATTGGTAATGCTGTGCCGGACTTCTTGGCTTCGATGCGTAATGACTTCACCTTTAAAGATTTTAGATTTGGCTTTATGCTCGATTTTCGTAAGGGGGGAGATATTTGGTCACAAACGATGTCCCATGGTTATGCGACGGGTATAGCTGAAATCACTGCTGCGGATGGCATTCGTGAAAGGGCAATTGTAGCAGGTCGGGACGTGATGAAGAATGAACGATTTGCAATGTCGGACGGAAAAGGAGGCTGGGTTGCAAATACCATAGAAACGTCAGCGCAGGACTGGTACGAAAATGGCGGGATTGCCGAAATGTATGTTTTTGATGGTTCTTTCCTGAAATTAAGAGAGGCCTATATTTCGTATAATTTACCAAAACATTTATATAGTAAAATAAAAGGGATTAAGCGGGCTAATATTTCTGTAACGGGTACCAACTTAGCCTTGCTTTGGGTGCATAAATCAAATACGATGCGGTTAGATCCCGAAGCAGGAGGTGTATCTAGCGATTCTAGAGGTGTAGGATTTGAGCAAGCGACAGTTCCAAACTCAAGAAGTATAGGTCTTAAACTTGGTTTTACATTTTAATTAATACATAAAGTTTAAGATATAGAACCCCAAAAAATTATGATTATGAATACTTTCATTAAAAAATTTAAATATACGCCTTTGTTAGCCGTTCTTTTGGTGACAGGTTGTACCAAAAATTTTGAGAAAATTAATACCGATCCGGATGCTTTAAATGACGTTCCACCACAAAATATGTTGGTCAACGTGATGCGAAATGCCGGAGACCAGTTTGGCGGTGACGTTGATGGTTATGGTACATTTGCTGGATATATTGTTAAAATTCAATATCCGGATAACCTGAGTGGATTGATTCCGACAAATAATACCTATGGCAATCGTTGGGCTGCTTGCTACTATAATATCACCCAAATGAAAGACCTGCTTAAAAAGACAGAAGCCAATGCTGAAGGGTATAAAAATACAAGGGCTATAGCAAGAATTTGGAATAACTACATGTGGTCTTATTTATTGGACGGCTGGGGTGATATTCCATATTCAGAGGCATTTAAAGGACGGCCAGAAGATGGTTCGGTATTGAAAGCCAAATATGATAAACAGGAGGATGTTTTTCCCGCAGTTTTAGCTGATCTCAAATCAATTGCTGATGAATTGGCGGCTGGTATTGGAACGGATGATGTTGGTAACTATGACGTCATCTATGGAGAGGCTAATAGTGGTAGTCCGGATGTAAAAACACAAATGTTAAGGTGGCAAAAGTTTTGTAATTCACTACGCTTGCGGATGGCAATACGCATTTCTTCCGTTGCTCCGGCATTAGCTAAATCTACAATTGAGGAAATTGCTGGAAATAAGACAAAATATCCATTAATTGAGACCAATGCGGAAAGTTGTCAAATGTTTTTCCCTGGAAATCTGCCTTATATGGAACCTTGGTATGAGTCTGGTATTTACGGTAAACGTATCAACAATTGGGGAATGTTTGATATTTTTATCAATCATTTAACGGAAACGAACGACCCTCGGATTGAGTCCATTGCGCAGAAAAATAATGCCGGTAAATATGTTGGGTTTGTTAATGGTTCGTTGACTAATCCTTCCCCTTCAACATCAATTTCATGGATTGGACTCCATTATATCAATAACCCTGCTGGGGCAGTACCTTTTTATAAAGCCTGTGAAACTTATTATATGTTGGCTGAAGCCGCATTATTAGGTTATAATGTTGGAATTACAGCTAAAGCAGCCTATGAAACAGCAGTTAGGCTATCTATGGAAGATAACGAAGTTGCTGAACCAGCTGTGAATGCTTATTTAGCCGGAGCGGGAAAATTTGATGGGTCGAAGGATCGTATCTATTGGGATATGTGGGTCGCTTTATTTAAAGAAAATTTTGAAGCCTGGAGTTTGTATAGAAGGACGGGAATTCCTAGCACCAATTATCCTTCAAAAATTCAAAATTCAGCAACTCCACATACAGACCAACCATTTCGCCTGCCTTATCCGAATAATGAATACCTATATAATACGGATAACGTTACAGCAGCTGCGCAAGGGACTGTGGATTATAACTGGGGAAAACGCTTATGGTGGGCTAAAAATAACGGTAAAAACTAGTTTAAAATGCTTTATTGAGCGGGTATCGAAAGATCCCGCTTTTTTTTTGCTCGTTTTAATGACAATTTTACCCCTTCGGTGCAAGACGTCCTGCCAACCTTTCTGATAAAGCCTCAACATCAAAAGTTGGGGCTTTTTGATTGCTACTGTATCCTCCCTTAGAAAAAATAGTACACGGTTGTTAAGGCCATTTAGCAGACTGAGGGAAAGCTTTAGCCGCTGAAATAATTTATTTATAATTAATAGGGACTATTACCGTATTTTCTTCTGTCATTGACCTTTAATGTAGAAAATAATTTGTTTTATTGCGGTGATAATTAGTATCTTTAAGAGGAAGGGCCTCAAAAGAATTCCTTCAGACTAAGTAAACTTAAGTAGTCGCTGTAACCTGCATCTAAAGGAGGTTATAGGGCATGGAATTTCAAATTCGATATTATGATAAAATCCCCGGGCTTCCTTTTTAAGGAAGCGATCAAGAATGAAAAACCATTACAAATTGTTGGAGCGATCAATGCGAATCATGCTCTTTTGGCTGAACAGGCCGGTTTTAAAGCTATTTATCTTTCTGGAGGTGGTGTTGCAGCAGGTTCTCTTGGGATTCCGGATCTTGGGATTACAACACTTCAGGATGTTTTGATTGATGTGGATCGCATTACAAATGTGTGTAAGCTTCCTTTGCTGGTGGATATTGATACTGGCTTCGGTCCTTCGGCATTCAATGTGGCACGTACAATAAAGTCTTTAATTAAAGTGGGCGCGGCGGCAGTACACATGGAGGATCAGGTGGGAGCTAAGCGTTGTGGGCACCGGCCTGGGAAAGAGCTCGTCTCTCGATCTGAAATGGTTGACCGTCTGAAAGCGGCGGTGGATGCACGCACGGATGAACATTTTGCCATTGGTGCACGTACAGATGCACTGGCTTCCGAAGGCCTTGAGCTTGCTTTGGAAAGGGCAGTGGCTTATAAAGAAGCCGGAGCGGATTTTATTTTTGCCGAGGCGGTGCATCATTTGGAGCAATACGTTCAATTTAGTGCGGCAACAGGTCTTCCGATTTTGGCGAATATCACCGAATTTGGACAAACACCGTTGTTTGGCCTGGATGAACTTCGTCACGCGGATGTTTCTATTGTCCTTTATCCGCTATCTGCCTTCCGTGCAGCTAATAAAGCCGCTACAACTGTTTATCGTCATATTCGGGAAGATGGGGGGCAGCTGAATGTGATCGACGATATGCAGACGAGAGAGGAGTTATACAGAAGTATCGATTATTATGCTTATGAAAATCGATTGGATCAATTGTTTAACAAATAATTATATTCAGATGGAAGAGACAAACGGCGCAGGTTTTAAGCCTAAAAAAAGTGTAGCACTTTCTGGTGTAACAGCTGGTAATACGGCTTTGAGTACTGTCGGAAAAAGTGGTAATGATCTGCATTATAGGGGTTATGATATTTTAGATCTGGCGCATCAGGCAAGTTTTGAAGAGGTTGCTCACTTACTTATTTATGGAAGTCTACCAACACAGGCGCAGCTCGTCACGTATCAAAGTCAGTTGATCAGTCAACGTGGCCTACCTATTACTGTTCAACAAGTCCTTAAGCAGTTGCCATCTACAGCCCATGCCATGGATGTTTTACGGACTTATGTTTCGTTTTTCGGTAGTGTATCGCCAGAAAAGGATAGTCATCCCATTGCTGGTGCACGGGATATTGCAACTCGTCTGATGGCATCGATGGCTTCAGCACTGTTGTACTGGTATCACTTTAGTCAGCATGGACGTGAGGTGCAGGTTGAGACTTCGGACTCCACTTTAGGCGGACATTTTCTACATCTCCTGCACGGAAAGGTCCCATCGCCGTCTTGGGTGAGAGCGATGCAAATTTCACTTAATTTATATGCGGAGCATGAATTCAACGCATCCACATTCACCGCTCGGGTAATTGCAGGAACAGGATCAGATATGTATTCCTGTATAGCAGGGGCAATAGGTGCGCTACGTGGACCTAAGCATGGCGGAGCCAATGAGGTCGCTTTCGAAATTCAGAGTCGTTATGCAAATGCTGATGAGGCGGAAGAGGATATCCGAAGACGATTGGCAAATAAAGAAGTCATTATTGGATTTGGCCATCCGGTGTATACGATCTCGGATCCAAGAAATCAAGTGATAAAACAAGTTGCGAGAGAGCTGTCGGAAGAAGCAGGAGACATGACACTCTACCTGATCGCAGAGCGGTTGGAAAAAGTTATGTGGGAAGAAAAGAAAATGTTTCCGAACCTGGATTGGTACTCCGCCGTGTCCTATCATATTATGGGGATTCCAACGGAGATGTTTACGCCCTTATTTGTTCTCTCACGTATAACAGGCTGGTCAGCGCATGTTTTTGAGCAACGTCAGGATGGAAAAATTATCCGGCCGAGTGCAAACTACATTGGTCCCGATGATAGACCTTTTGTACCTCTTTCCGAACGGTAAATTTGGATTAATGAAAGGTGTTTAAAGTGCTTTTTGAACAGGGGGGAGAGGAAGAATTTAGCGCATAAAAAAAACGAATTATATTAATAAATACAACGATAGTCTTATACGAAATACACGAATGAGTTCAGCAATATCAAATGAAAGACCACAACCGGATCAGGTTTTAGTGGACATTGTGGATTATGTCCTAAATTATAAAATTGAGGAAAAAGTTGCTTGGAATACAGCATTTTACTGTTTTCTCGATACCATCGGCTGCGGCTTGGAAGCATTGACTTATCCTGCCTGTACTAAATTGTTGGGGCCAGTTGTGGCAGGGACCGTTGTACCGAATGGTGCAAGGGTGCCGGGTACAAATTTTCAATTGGATCCCATTCAGGCTGCCTTCAATATCGGCACGATTATTCGATGGCTGGATTTTAATGATACCTGGCTAGCTGCAGAATGGGGCCATCCATCCGATAATTTAGGGGGAATTTTAGCTGTCGCAGATTGGTTGAGCCGAACCAATATTGCGAATGGTCAAAAACCATTGAAAACTAAAGTGGTGCTCGAGGCAATGATTATGGCTCATGAGATACAAGGTGTTTTGGCGCTTGAAAACTCGTTTAATAAAGTGGGTTTGGACCATGTTATTTTGGTTAAGGTAGCTTCAACAGCGGTGGTAGGTAGGCTCCTTGGTCTCACAAGAGAGGAATTGCTCAACGCGGTTTCTTTGGCTTTTGTCGATGGACAAGCTTTACGCACTTATCGGCATGCACCAAATACAGGTAGCCGAAAATCATGGGCAGCCGGAGATGCAACTTCACGTGCTGTTCGACTGGCCATGATCGCAAAAACAGGAGAAATGGGCTATCCATCTGTTTTGACAGCTCCAATCTGGGGATTCTACGATGTATCCTTTAAAGGAAGTGCATTTAAATTTCAACGTGCTTACGGATCATATGTGATGGAGAATATTCTTTTTAAGATTTCTTTTCCCGCTGAGTTCCATGCACAGACTGCAGCCGAAGCAGCAATGTTACTTCATCAGCAATTGAAGGAATTCGGAAAAAGTACTTCGGATATTGCCCGTGTTACCATTCGTACACATGAAGCGGCTATCCGGATTATCGATAAAAAGGGGCCTTTGCACAACCCTGCAGACCGTGATCACTGTATTCAGTATATGGTTGCTGTGCCGCTGATCTTTGGACGTCTGACAGCTGAAGATTATGAAAATCATATCGCTTCTGATCCAAGAATTGATGCACTGCGCGATAAAATTTATTGTATCGAAGATACTCAATTCACCCTTGATTATCACGATCCACAAAAGCGGGCGATATCAAATGCTTTGACCATTGAATTGACTGATGGGACCTTATTGCCTGAGGTAGTTGTCGAATACCCAATAGGTCATCCAAGAAGGAGGGCAGAAGGAATACCTAAGTTAATTGAAAAATACAAAACAAATCTTGCTCGGGTATTTTCTGAAAAACAGCAAAAGGAAATACTTGCAGCTACCTTGGACTACGATACTTTCCTCGAACAGGATGTTTCGCGTCTCATGGATTTGTTTGTGCGCTAATGATATAGCTAGGGCGACTCACCCTATTTGTCGCCCTAGCTTTTGTTTAGTACTTTATAACATCATTACGCAATTATATAGAATATTTAGTTTTAAAGATGTAATCCTTTGTTTGGTAGTTTTTTAACCCTTTAATGGTTATCTGTTAGGGTAGCATTTAATAGGTGCTAGACAACTTCTTCAGTTGAGCACAGGTCGGTTTTAAGACCAGTTTGAGTCGAAACCATTATAAAATCTGAAATCTTTATCTGCCAGCTCTCTTAAAGATGCTGGAATATCCCATTGTTCACCGTAGGGCTGAAATAGTTGACATTCCGAAACGAATAGAGGAAGTGTTGTGAGATCGATGTGACCGAATACCCCCCCTGTATGGCTTGCATAACCAACCCCTAAGATGGAACCAATATCGCCATCGATGGGTTGATGAAGTACACCTTCTGCGAGGCATCGGTAACTATCCAATGCCATAACATGCAATAAACGCTTACGGATAATTGTAGCCGTTATATTTTCCTTTACAGATGCAATTATAGGGTTTTTCCAAATTTTCTTCTTTTTGGTTTCAGTGTCATAATCGTAGAATCCGGCGCCTGATTTTTTTCCTTTTCTTCCTTGATCCACCATACCTTTGAGGTAATTGTATGTGCGCTTTTGGCTGGCATGTAGTTGTGGAAGTTGATCATATACATGGAGCATTAGCTCCAAGGAGATTTCGTCTAATACCGCTAAGGGACCTACGGCAAAACCTGCAGCTATCGCTTCCTCTTCAATAAGAGTTGGAGAGATTCCTTCCAATACCATTGTAATACCCTCCAGTAAATAGTTGAAGAAAATACGCGAGGTGAAAAAACCTGGACCGTCTTGTACGACTATCGGAATTTTATTGAGGCGTAAAGCTGTGGCGAGTGCTTTCTCCAACGTTTTTTGCGCGGTTTGTTTACCACAGATGATTTCGACAAGAGGCATGCGGTCAACAGGAGAAAAGAAATGCATGCCGATAAAACTCTTAGGTTCGGAGCTTGCTTTCGCAAGCTCCGTAATGGGCAATGATGTCGTATTTGTCGCGAAGAACCCATTTTCACTTAAATAGGGTAAGCTTTCTTGTGTGACATTAGCTTTTAGGTGGAAATCTTCAAATACAGCTTCAATAATACAGTCAGATCCATTCAGATCACCGACTTGTTCCGTTGGTTTTATGCGTGCAAGCAATTGTTCCCCTTGGGATGCGGTCATGGCCTCTAAAGCCAGTGATTTTTCACAAACCTGCTTAGCATAAGCTTTGCCGCGTTGGGCTTGGGAAAGTGTAACGTCTTTTAAAGCAACTTCTATTCCTGCCCGGGCCGCCTCATAAGCAATCCCCGAACCCATCATTCCGGCACCCAGAATGCCTATTTTTTTTAGGCTATAATCCTCAAAATGGTTTATACTTTTGGGTGATTTCGCCAATTGGACACCATAATGAAGTGTACGGACCATGCTGAGTGGCTCGGGACGTCTTAATACATGCAGGTACAAGTTTGCTTCCTGCTCGGCGGCCTCAAACGGTGTAGATAATTGTTTTTTTTGTAATAATTCAATAACTGCATTTGTACCGGGGTATAAGCCGCGTGCTTTTTTTTGGATAGCGAGAATTGCTTCAGGCCCCAGTTCGTCCATTTGTTTTGTGTGCTGGTTGGCATCAATGCTGGGAGGATGAAGAATCCAGTTTTTTGCTAAAGATAGGCAATCGTCCGGCTTCTGCGCCAATTCATTGATTAACCCAAGTTGATGTGCTTCTTCACTGCTCACAAGTTTGTTTTGTGTCAGCAGACTTAGGGCATTTTCAGTACCTATCAATGCTGGCAAATAGATCGTTGCACCAAAAGCCGTAAACAAACCATACCTACTTTCCGGAAAACCAAACTGAAGTTTTTCGGAGGCGATACGATAATTAGACCATAGCATAGTCGCTAGGGCAATCGCAGTACAATTGTTAGTGAAAAGAGAGACAATTGGCTTTTTAAACGTTTCCCAACGCAAAACTTTTGATGTAAGCTCGAATAAGTCCGAAGGGCTCGAGCGGCTCGAAGAAAACTGCCTAAATAATTGCGCATACTCAATTTTTTCGTCTTGAATCGGGCAAGTGTATACGACGCCTACCGTATCTTCCCGTTCGAGAATGAACGTAACCAAATCGACAAATTGTGTGAGATAGCCTATCATATCCAACTGCTCTGGAGCTGCTGCCGATAGAGGTTGGATTGTAATGATATGATGATTATCCTGTTCTACACGAAAGAGAGGGTGTGTCCTATAAGATTTATTTTCATCCATTGTATTGGTCCTGATTTTTAAAAGCTTTCTATTGTTTGGACTTTCCGGATTGATAAGTCACATGATCTATTGTCATTTTCGCGATAATTTCGAGCATGATTTCTGAGGTTCCTCCGATAATGGTGCCGACACGGACATCGCGATATAAACGTGCGATTTTATAATCTTCTGTAAAGCCATAACCGCCAAATAATTGGAGACATTGGTTTACGACATTGACGGCGAGCTCACTTGCTTGTAGCTTCGCTATGGAACATTCTTGGACTGCATATTCGTTTTGGTCTTGGAGATCACAACAATGGTAGACAAAGGCTTTCGTGGTAGCAATATTGGCTGCCATTTGTGCGATCCGGTGCCGTATGGTTTGAAATTCCTGGATCTTTTTTCCAAAGGCTTCGCGTTGTGCGATATAATCAAGCGTATACTGAAATGCGGATTCTGCGGTAGCGAGACTATGAACAGCTGCGGTAAGCCTTTCCAACTGAAGTCCATCCATTAAATAGCGAAATCCTTCTCCGGCAATGCCAACAAGGTGAGAAATAGGGACTCGCACATTATTAAAACCTAGTTCGGCAGTGTCTGAGGCGTGCCAACCTAATTTATTGATTTTGCTTGAAGTGACTCCGCTTGCATTTCTGTCAATAATTAACAAGCTTATTCCTTTTGTTCCTTGGTCAGGAGCCGTTTTGACTGCTGTAATGAAAAAATCACCGTAGTAACCGTTGGTAATAAATGTTTTAGATCCGTTGACAATATAAAAATCTCCGTCGCGGACAGCTGTTGTTTTGATCTGCTTTACGTCAGAACCAGCCCCGGGTTCAGTAATAGCAACAGCGCTGATCATATCACCAGCAATAACCGGTTTAAGATAGCGTTCTTTCAGATCTTCTGATCCATATTTCAGTAGGTATGGAGCCGACATAAACTGAATGACAAGCGCGGAAATGGTAAATCCGCCAGAAAAACAACACGATAATTCTTCGCAGAGTATCAAGGAATAATAAAAATCGAGTTCTAGTCCGCCATACACTTCTGGATAATTGAGGCCCATAAATCCCATATCACCCATTTTCTTCCACACTTTCCGGTCGATCTCCCCCTGTTTTTCCCAATCATCGATGTAAGGTGTAATCTCTTTTCGAATAAATGCGCGAAGTGTATCGCGAAAAGTCTGATGTTCAGCTGTAAACCGGATTGTCTGCATAATCGTTTATCTTGCTTCTGGTTATCTTATGTAAGGGGGCCTCTTGAATGCCCGTCCATTAGGATGTTATCTAAACGAATTTAACGAAAAGGCTTGGCTTTTTGCAAATTTTTATTCTTTATTTTTCGTTTAATAGTTTAAGTAGGGAAGTTTTTGGGTTGTTTTTTTTCTATTTATTCTGTTTTTATAAAAAAAATAAAACCGACTTGTTGTGGGGTATCTGTTATATTTTTTATCTTTAAGATGAGGAAGGGCTGTTGCGGATACGCTTAGGATAGGCCTCCTAATTTTAGCAAAACAATTATAAATTTTTATATCATGTCAAAAAGCGTATTTATCGTTGCAGCGAAACGTACACCAATTGGAAGCTTTGGTGGAGCGCTATCGTCAATTTCAGCCACGAAGCTCGCAGCCCGGGTTGTCCGAGCGGTTGTTGATGAAGCTGGAATTGCCAGTGATTTAGTCGACGAGATTATTATGGGGGCTGTTTTGCAAGCTGATTTAGGACAAGCACCGGCTCGACAGGTTGCTCGTTTCGCCGGTTTATCAGATCATACAACTGCAACAACCATCAATAAGGTATGTGCAAGTGGCATGAAAGCCATAGCGGTTGCTGCGCAGAGTATTCTATTGGGAGATGCGGATGTTGTGATTGCAGGGGGGATGGAAAGCATGAGCAGGGTACCTTACTATGCAGATGCTATGCGCTGGGGTGCTAAGTTTGGTGCTCAAAGCCTGAGTGATGGCTTGCAACGCGATGGCTTGAGTGATGCTTATTCAAATGATGCCATGGGAGTCTTCGCGGAACTATGCGCCGAAAAATATCATATTGGTCGTGAAGAACAGGATAATTATGCAATAAGTTCCTATAAAAGAAGTCTCGATGCTTGGCAAAAAAATAAGTTTTTGAGCGAAGTCCAACCTATAACGGTACAGAGTCGAAAAGGAGAGGTGCTTGTTTCGCGGGATGAAGAGTTTTCTCAGGTTAATTTTGACAAGATACCTGAGCTTAAACCCGCTTTCAAAAAAGAGGGGACTGTAACTGCAGCGAACGCATCGACGATAAGTGATGGAGCTGCTGCGGTACTGCTCATGTCTGGTGAAAAATTGGAAGAACTTGGACTTGTCCCCTTAGCCGAGATTATTGCTTATGCTGATGCTGAACAAGTGCCAGAATGGTTTACGACAACGCCTAGTATTGCCACAAATAAAGTATTAAAAAAAGCAGGCCTTACCATTGATGATATTGATTATTTCGAATTTAATGAAGCCTTTTCTGTTGTCGCTTTGGCAAATGCACAAATTTTAGGCTTACCCTTGAACAAAGTAAACGTTTATGGGGGGGCGGTATCTTTGGGGCATCCATTGGGATGTTCGGGAGCTAGAATTGTGGTAACACTTAGTAGTATCTTAAGACAGGAAGGGGGATCATTAGGACTGGCTGCGATATGTAATGGTGGCGGTGGTGCCTCTGCCATGGTTATTAAAAAGATTTGATGCTTCTTCCAGCATAAGAATGCATTAATCTTATGCTGGAAGAAGTTCGGTTTTATTGAATTCGGTTGTTATTAACCATCTAGCTTCCAAGAAACTTATTTTATTTGCTATCAAGTCGTTTGTCTACTCTTCATATAGACGACTTGCTTCGACGCCATGGAGCGCAAGCTCCGATTCGATTTCCGTCGGGTTTAATCGAATTCCTTCTATGGTTAACAGATTGTAAATAGAATCCAAGTCGATTTTCCATTCGTGGATGCCATTCAGTTTTTCAACAGCTTGTTTAATTTTGTCTACAAGACTGGGATGTTGTGCATTAGTTTCGAAAATGAGCTTTTCCATAGTGTTTCATATTAGGCCTGATTAAAAATCAGGCGGGTTTAACCAAAATAGCGTAGACAATCATTTGATCGGCTAATTACAATAGTCTCAATATAAGGATAATAATCTGAAATTAATGTTTCAAAGTGACTAAATTGTAATGAAACTGTTAATTTTTGTAATAAATACATGAGAATTTTACAGTGCTGTATTTTGTTTAGATTGCTCAGATTTCATTTGATCGTTAACGAGTTTGATTATCCAGGTTTTCTGCAACTGGTTTTTCGTTTAGAATGAAATTTTAACTAAGTTTGGGTGAACATGACGACTGAAATCTCGAATATAATCATTCTATTATTGCTGACCATTGTTGCTGTAGTATTGGTTTTGTTTCTATTGTTAAGACAAAAATACCGGAAACTGGAGGTCGAAAATAGACGACAAAAAGATCTTTTTAATCGTATGGACAATCAAAAGATAGCACATTTCCATCGGGCTCAATTAAATCCACATTTGCTTAAAAATTCGTTGAACGGAATACTTTCCCATGCTTATCAAACCTATTATACGATGGACAAATTGGCCATGGTATTGGATTACGTGTTGTATGAAAGTGAAGATGAGCTCGTTTCACCAAAGGCCGAAATTGAATTTGCCCGCAATCTCATTGAGATTAATAAAGTAAAATTAAGCCCTTTATTTGATATCCGCGTAAAATTTGATATTGATGAACTAAATGACGCTATATTGAACACACCTTCTTTTGTTCCTCTGATGTCGGTTGATTTAATTGAAAATGCGTTTAAGCATGCGGACTTTCACGGTCCGGATTCTTTTATCGCAATCATGTTGACCTTTAAGAACGGTTTATTCGAATTAGTTGTAAACAATCGAATATCAAAACGTTCACCATTGCAAAAGTCTAAAAGTGGAATAGGTAGCAAAACTTTGGAAGAGCGTCTCATGTTGTATTATCCAGGTAGACATCATCTGCGCAGATTTGTAGAAAATGATGTTTATACTGCCCACCTTCAAATCAGATTGTATGCCGATTGAAAAAAATTTGAAATGTATTCTTTTGGATGATGAAATACCAAGCTTGAGATTTTTGAAAATGCTATGTGAACAGATTCCTGGCTTGGAGGTGGTGAAAACTTTTAATGATCCAACTGTATTATTGAGTGAATACCGCAAGTTGAGTTTTGATTTTTGTATTCTGGATATTGAAATGCCGGAATTTAACGGATTTGATCTAGCCATAGAGCTAAAAGACTTTCCAATTGTGTTTTCTACCGCATATAAACAATATGCGAGCGAGGCATTTGACATCAACGCAGTAGATTATATGCGTAAACCACTGTCCTTGGAACGTCTTCAACAAGCCATTATGAAGGTTGAGCAGCTAATCAGCAAGCGATCTGAAACTGTCTCATTTGCGCAATTTAATACGAATAAAGGAAAAACAGTATTGTATTTCGAACAGATTAACTATGTTCAAATAGCTGAAGTAGACAGCCGGGATAAAACAGTTTATTTGGCGGATGGTTCATTTATTTTATTGAAAAATATAAGCTTTGATAAGCTGATGGAGATCTTGCCTGAACAGGATTTTATCCGTATCAATAAAAAAGAGATCATTGCAGCCAAGATCGTCAAATTTTTCTCGGCTGATGAAATTACAAGCACTTTGTTGGACGAACAAAATCTACCCCTTGTTTTTAATTTGGGCGAATCGTACAAGAAAATGTTTTTCGAGAAATTCAGTTGATTACAAAATTCTTTTGGTTCATTACATATTTTCTTAGACCTACCTGCTGAAAGGCATTAAAACTGCAACAGAATTATATTTTTGTTGAGAATGTATTTTATCCCCCCTTTATTTAAAGAATATTGGTCGGGACTTAGTATGCTATTGTCATTATATTTATTTTAATTGCCATTGAAGATGAGGAGATATAGGAATACAATTTTCTACGTAGTGTTAGTGGGTACATTACTCGGTGTGATGTATTGGGTGATTCATTTGGGGACACAGCTGGAGGCTCCAGAGCTGCTGCGTGGACAGAAAACAAGTCAAGGTGCCTGGAACGATTTTACATCAACCTTATTCCATAGTCTGCAGCATCCGCTAGCGATATTACTGGCGCAAATCGTGACAATCATTATCGCTGCACGTATCATGGGCTGGATTTGCATAAAGATTAAGCAGCCTGTCGTCATCGGAGAGATGCTCGCCGGTATCATATTGGGGCCATCGTTGCTGGGACTCCATTTTCCCGAATTTTCGCATACACTTTTTCCTGTAGAATCGCTTAGTAACTTGCAGTTTCTGAGCCAAATTGGGCTAATCTTATTTATGTTTATCATTGGCATGGAGCTGGACTTGAATGTGCTGCGAAATAAAGCGCATGATGCTGTTGTCATTTCTCATGCAAGCATTGTGATCCCATTTACGTTGGGAATTTCACTGGCTTATTTTTTATACCTATTCCATCCACCCACAAATGTAGAGTTTCTATCCTACAGCTTGTTTATTGGTATTTCCATGAGTATAACAGCGTTTCCTGTTCTTGCTAGAATTATACAAGAAAGGGGATTGCAAAAAAGTAAGTTAGGTGCAATGGCGATTACCTGCGCCGCTGCAGACGATATTACAGCTTGGTGTATTCTGGCTGTCGTGATAGCAATTGTCAAAGCGGGTGATTTTGCTAGTGCATTATATACCATCGGGCTGGCTGTTGCCTATGTGCTCATCATGATTAAGATCGTTCGTCCATTTTTGATGCGCGTTGGAGAGGTAAAAGGAAGTAAAGAAGCACTAAGTAAGCCTGTTGTTGCTATTTTCTTTATTGTACTGTTATTGTCGGCTTATGCGACCGAAGTAATCGGAATCCATGCACTTTTTGGAGCATTTATGGCCGGAGCTATTATGCCCGAAGGGAGTCGATTCCGGACAGCATTTATCGAAAAAATCGAAGATGTTTCAACCTTGTTACTATTACCTTTATTCTTTGTCTTTACAGGTCTCCGCACGCAGATCGGTCTGCTTAATGACCCTCAGTTATGGATGATTACCATTGGGATTATTTTGGTTGCGGTTATTGGTAAATTTGCAGGTAGTACGTTAGCGGCGCGCTTTGTTGGTCAAAGCTGGAAAGATAGTTTGAGTATTGGTGCCTTAATGAACACGCGGGGGCTAATGGAACTTATCGTCCTCAATATTGGATACGATCTTGGCGTTTTAAGTGCTGAATTATTTTCGATGATGGTTGTAATGGCGTTGGTCACTACTTTTATGACGGGACCATCTTTAGATTTAATCAATTTCCTCTATCGACCTAAGAAAAATTCACTACAGGAAGATTTCCGTGATAAATCAAAATTTAAGATTCTATTGTCTTTTGCGAAAAGTAACACGGGGATTTCACTATTGTATCTGGCTGATGCTTTAACGTTGAAATCAAAAAAGAACGCTGAAATTACGGCATTACATATTGAGCCTGCCAACGAATTACATCATTATGAAGTGGAAATCCAGGAGCTGGATAGTTTCCGTGAAATTAAGCAGGTGGCGATGCAGCTTGAGCAACCGATCCAGACAATTTTTAAAATCTCCAGTGATATTGACAGCGAGATTGTTCAAACTTCCAATGAGCGCAATCAGGACTTATTATTGTTGGGTGTCAGTGAATCAATTTATGAGGGAAGCTTATTGGGGCGTTTTTTAGATTTTACTACCCGGATTGTGAATCCCGAGAAGTTATTCCATACGGTTACAAATGCAGAGTCTCCTTTCATGACTTTCGATCGAAATCAGCAAATCAATGCTAAAGTAAATGCACAGGTAGGTATCTTAATCGATAAAAATTTTCTAAAGGCAAAGCGTGTGGTTGTTCCTGTTGTCTTAAAAAACGATGAATTTCTTGGTGAAATGATACAGCGTCTAATACAGCATTCCGATGCTCAAGTCATTGTGTGGGATCTCAACCAAGTGCTGAAAACCAATGAGAGCTTTAAAGAGAAATTGAGGCAATTGGAACAACTTGTACCAAATCATCTTACAATAACTGAAAAAGAGTTAAACCGTGAGACCTGGCAGGAGCAAGACTTAATGTTGATCAGCCTTCCCAGCTGGAACAAAATTGTCAATAAAAAAGTACATTGGCTTCCTTTCACGCCATCGACACTGTTGATGGCAGATCGCAAACCATAAATAAAACATAAAAGCCCCTAAATCCAATAATTTAGGGGCTTTTACTTGAGGTTTTATAAAGATCTATTTATTGATCTTTTCTATTTTGATTTTTAGTCCGATTAATTTTTCAATATCAGCTAAATATGGTCTTTCTTCTACATCGCAAAAAGAAACGGCTTTTCCTTCCTGTCCAGCTCTTCCTGTTCTTCCGATGCGATGAACGTAGGTTTCCGGTACATTAGGGAGATCATAATTAATCACAAGGGGGAGTTGTTCGATATCAATTCCTCTTGCAGCAATATCGGTAGCGATCAATATTTTAAGATGACTGTCCTTAAATTCACCTAGCGCTTTTTGTCTCGCATTTTGAGATTTATTTCCGTGAATGGCTGCTGCTCTCAAACCATTTTTCGCAAGTAACTTAACGATTTTATCCGCTCCATGTTTTGTTCGGGAGAAGACAATGGTACGCTCATGCTTCAGCTTTTTTAGTATGCTCGTCAATAATTTTATCTTATCCTTCTTTTCAACAAAAAATACAGATTGATTGACTTTCTCGGCCGTTGAGCTTACCGGGGTGACGTCAACTTCAATAGGTTTATGTAATATGCCATGTGCAAATTTACGGATATTGGGTGGCATCGTTGCCGAGAAGAATAATGTTTGTCGTTTTGACGGAACTTTGGCCAGGATCTTTTTGATGTCATGAATAAAGCCCATGTCCAGCATATTGTCCGCCTCGTCCAATATTAAGATTTCGATTTTATCTAGAGAAACTATTTTTTGATTCATTAAATCCAGTAAGCGGCCTGGGGTAGCTACAAGAATATCGACGCCCTTTTTAATTTCTTTAACTTGTTTTTCTTGGCTTACACCACCGAAAATAGTGCAGTAGTTTAGTTTTAGATATTTCCGGTATAAGTTTATATTGTCTCCAATTTGAATGGCTAGTTCACGTGTTGGCGTAAGGATCAAAGCCCTAATCGGAACGAGCTTACCTGAAGTCTTAGTTTCTTCAAGACGTTGTAAAAGCGGAAGTGCAAAAGCGGCGGTTTTGCCTGTTCCCGTTTGTGCACAACCAATAAGATCGTTGCCTTGCAATACAACTGGAATGGCTTTCTGTTGAATTGCAGTGGGGTGTGTGTAGCCTGTTTCTGTTATTGCTTTTAAAAGCGGAGCGATTAAACTGAGTTGTTTAAATTCCATAAATAGTATGTTCGAATTTTGTCTTAAATAAAACCTTTGAGAATCCTTTTTATGCTTTTATTTGAAAACTAAAAGTCTTCAACGGAAAAGTAAAGGATTGCTGAAAAATTGTAAAGGAAGAATAGGAAAAAGAAATGGGATAAGTCATTAAGAATTACCCCATTAACAAGAAAGTGTATTTTTTGGATTACGCCAATTTTACATTTGTAGCGCTGATCCCCTTTGGAGTTCTTTCTACATCATAAGTTACAACGTCGCCTTCAGATACTTGGTTTTTAAGCGCAGAAACGTGTACGAAAACATCTGCACTACCATCCTCTGGTGTAATAAAACCAAAACCTTTAGTTTCATTGAAAAATTTAATTTTACCTGTATTCATTATTTTTAATTAAGTGCGGCAAGGTAGGCATAATAAATGATTAATCTTTTATTTTTTTTAAATGAATTATAAAATGTGTTATGTAACTGAGGCTTTTTTTGAAGAAGATGTTGATTGGAACAGCGCTAGAGGAAGGAAATTATTGAACATAAATGCCTAATAAAACACAATCCCTCCAACCAATGTAACATGATCAATTAATAATTCCATTGTTAATAGTATTATTAATTATTTAGATAAATATTTTTTAAAATGTTTGTTCTTCGTGAAATTAGTATTAACTTCATGCGCCCCTCCCAAGGGCATGTTTTTCATAGGTAGATGTATGGTCGAGTGATTCTAACTCGACCATTTTTTCGTTTTGTCCATAAGGTTCCACAACAATTGTCGATATATATTTTACAATGCTTTTTGCGAGCACCTAAATTCATTTTTGTATTTTCATCGAAGCAATTTGTTTTTAATAATAAAGAACGTAATTCTTGTTAAATGGCATTCATCCAAGCATATGTAGTCTATTCATATTTGATATTTAGATGATATCCGTTAAAAACAAAACTTAAACCAATATCCAATGAATAGAAAAGATTTTATCAAAACGTCTACTGTTTTAGCTGCTTCAACTTTTTTTTTAAATGCGAAAGGTTCAACCTTTTTAGATCAATCCATCCGGGTTGGATTAATTGGTGTAAATGGTATGGGCTGGGCTGATTTGAATGCGTTGTTAAAGAATGATGGCTTGGTTTGTACCGCTCTTTGCGACGTGGATGAAAATATTCTTAAAAAGAGAGCGGAAGAACTTCAAAAAAGAAACATACATGTCGAAACATTTGTAGATTATAAAAAAATGCTCAACAGCCCAATGGTGGATGCGGTCATTATTGCAACTCCGGATCATTGGCATTGCCTGCAAATGATCGATGCCGTAAATGCGGGGAAACACGTCTATGTCGAAAAGCCTATTGGTAACTCTATCCTTGAATGTCAATTAATGGTTCAGGCGGCAAAAAAGAATAAGGCTATTGTGCAAGTTGGACAGTGGCAACGGAGCCAGCAACATTTCCAGGACGCCATTGATTTTGTTCATTCGGGTAAATTAGGTAAAATACGATTGGTGAAAGCTTGGTCTTATCAGGGGTGGAAAAGTGCTATTCCCATTGTACCCGATGAACCGGTTCCCGCAGGTGTGCATTATACGGAATGGCTAGGTCCGGCACAAAAAAGACCATTTAATTCGAATCGATTCCACTTTAATTTCCGCTGGTTTTGGGACTATGCGGGTGGTTTGATGACAGATTGGGGCGTGCATATGTTGGATTATGCTTTACTGGGGATGAAAGTTTCTGATCCAAAATCCATCATGGCCTCAGGAGGTAAGTTCGCATTCCCGGACGATGCTGGCCAAACGCCTGATACCATGACTGCCGTATATGAGTTTGAGGGCTTCAACATCCAATGGGAGCATGCTAAGGGTATTGATCTCGGACCTTATAATCGTAATCATGGTGTCGCATTTATTGGTAACAATGGTACGCTGGTGTTGAATAGATCGGGATGGGAGGTCATTCCAGAAAAAGGAAGGATGGAAGCGGTCTCTATCCAACCTTCTTTAGACAATGGCTTGGATAAACATATGGAAAATTTTGTGGCTGCCATTCGCCAATGTAATCCACAAATACTCCATGCACCAATTGAAGTAGGAGCCCATATTGCCATCTTTTCTCAATTGGGAAATATTGCATTTAGGACAGGACAAAAACTCTATTGGGATAAAGAACAACAGCATTTTACGGATCAGAAAGCGAATAGGTACCTGGCATCAGTTTATCATAATGGCTATAAATACCCTAAAGTCTAATGTGTCGAAAAAATTGGTTGTTGATTAATCATAGTTAATCAACAACCAATGGATCACTCTTACCAATGGATCATTTCTGTCTTTCTTAAAGAACGAATTCGTTTGCAAGATCGATCTCCTCGCGGTTGATGGAGTGGCCTGCGTTTTGATATACCATGAGCTTTACATTGGCATTCATTTGTTCTAAGATGGCTACTGTAGCTTCCACCCGTTCAAGAGGAACATGGAAATCTGGATCGCTAGTGCCTATAAAAATAGGTGTTTGAGCAAAGTCACCCTTGTAATTATCCCTGTTAATTTCTTCACCGATTACTCCGCCAATAATTGCTATAGCACCACCATAGCGTTGACCATGCCGTGTAAGGTATTCTAGTGTTAAACAGGCACCCTGAGAAAAACCAAAAAAATAGATGTTTTCGGTGAGGATTCCATTGGCTAAAGCTAGTTTGACCGTATGATCGATCAGATCAATTGCAGAACTCAACCAGGGTTCGTTCTCTTGTACGGGAGCAATAAAAGAATAGGGGTACCAGCTGTGATTTTCTGCCTGTGGTGCAAGTAACGCAAAATTATCGACATGAAGATAGGATGACATACCAAGGATGTCTTCTGCACTTCCCCCACGACCATGGATCATGACGATGGCTTTTTTTGCCTGTTCCAAACTTTGCCCAGCCGTTTTAATATTGATTGAATGACTCATTTTGTCCCTTCTTTTTATGGTAATTTATACCGTTTTTTTAAACCAAACATCCTGATAAAGCTCTGGATGACGATGAAACTGTGCATTTACATAAGGACATAAAGGAACAATTTTCATGTTGTTTTCACGCGCATGAGATACCAATTTCTCAAGAAGTATTTTGGCAAATCCTCGGCCTTCATAAGCTTCGTCTACCTCTGTATGGTAAACTACTAAATTCCCGTCAATGATAGCGATGCTCATTAAACCTGCTTTGTGATCGTCGGAGAATAATTGGAGCTCCCCACGTTGATTTTTGTCTAATACAATTTCAGTTCTTTCCATAACTTTTTCTTTTGTAAAATGATTTTTATAAACTTTTATTAATCGATTTTTGGCAATGTCTGTTCAATCTGCGAACGATAGCTTTCATATTGTTTTGGCAATTTGAGTGCCGCTCCTAAAGTGGATAAGGGTTCATCTACTGTAAACCCGGGATTGTCTGTCGCGATTTCAAATAAGACACCGCCAGGTTCACGAAAATAGAGTGAGAAAAAGTAATCTCTATTTATTTTTTCTGTGATATTCAGCCCTGCCGAAAGGACCTTTTCGCGATACTCCATCAATACATTATCATCCTTTACCCGGAATGCGATATGATGGTTTGTGCCGGCCGCATTTTTGCCATAGGGCAGATTTTTATCCGCTATTATGTCGACAATGTTTGCTGTTTCAATGCTGTCAGTTGTTAATCTATAGCGGTTCTCATCCTGCTGATGAAACGAATAACCTAAAATATCGGTCAATACGCGTATAGTTGGATCTGCTTCTTTTAATGAAAGCGTGACATTATGGAATCCTTTTAGCGCATGATCTGCATTGACGTCGGTAGTTGTCCATGCCTTTCTAGGGTCGTTAGTTTCAATAAACTGAAGTTGCAATCCATCGGGATCATTAAATGAAATCAGCTTCTCTCCAAAAATCTCATTTTCCTGTAAACTAATCTGATGTTCCGCTAAGCGATTTTTCCAGAAATCCAAACTCCCTTGAGGTACGGCATAGCCAATATGAGTCGCCATTCCCGCTCCCGGAGTACCCTTTCCGATACCTTCCCAAGGGAAAAACGTAAGAATCGTTCCTGGTTCGCCCTGTTCATTACCGAAATAGAAGTGGTAGGTGCTTGGGTCGTCGAAATTAACTGTTTTTTTGACAAGGCGTACGCCCAGTACTTTTGTATAGAAATCGAGATTTCGCTTTGCATTGTCTGCTATCGCCGTAATGTGATGTAGTCCTAATATTTTATTTTCCATAGTTGATAATTTTATTTTCTTAACTGACGTAAAGTTACATCGCGCAATAAGGAATTTTATTGAACTAGATTAATAAAAGCGATAATTGTCATTTTTGTTTTTATAGCAATACTGATTTTCGAAAATATATAAAAAACACCTGAAGTTGGGGACTTCAGGTGTTTAACCTAACCAATTATTAACCTAAATTTATGAAATGTATATTTCTGAATATTATACTATAGGAATAAATCCAATTATCATGCCAATATTTATAAAGTAAAAGACCTCAGATAAAAGCTGTTTATATTGTATAAATTAGGTAAATTGGAGTGTGCTAAGGTGAGGTGTGAATCGATGACTTCAATTAAAATGGATTTAAAGATGAAAAATAGAATAATGGTTAAGGTTATGACTTTCTCTGTTTTATTGCTAACGCTGGGTTGTCAGCAACCTTCGACAGATGAATCCAAAGAAGCTGCGCAAAAACAACTTGACGAAAACAAAGAGAATAAAAGAATCGTTTTAGATTTTTATCAGCAAATGTTTGGTGATAAGGATATTTCTGCAGTTGACAAGTACATTTCTCCTCAGTATATCCAACATAATCCCGCTGTTGCGGATGGGGCAGCAGCGTTTAAGCTCGCTGCGACAAAGTGGTTTGAAGGGCAGCCTAAGACAAAGATTGATGTACAGCATATTGCTTCTGACGGCGACTTGGTCTTCATACACCTAAAAAATAAGAATCCAGATGGTAGCCTTAAATCGACAATCGATATCTTCAGATTGGAAGAAGGTAAAATCGTAGAGCATTGGGACGCGCAGCAAGATGTACCTAAGAACGCGGCAAATGCTCACCCTATGTTTTAAGGACTTTGCGCAATCTCATTTTTTGCGTTTGAATCTTTGTTTCTATTAATTTTTAGCGGAGTTGTCGGTTATGGTAATTTATGTCTAAATTAAGGCCTAAATCATTTTTTGCGAAACCACTATTTTAATTATGAAGAGAGTCCTAAGCCTAAGTTGTTTTTTCTTACTGTTTTCTGCATGTAGTGTTCATTATAGTCCAAAAGAATATCCTTATGTGTATATGCAAAAGAAGGATCGTGAGCTTAAAGAATGGAAGCTGGTATGGGAAGAAAACTTCAATTCCCCAAAGCTAGATAGTAGTAAATGGTCCCGGATTCCAGCAGGGGAAGCCGATTGGAATCGGCATATGAGCATGGATGACGCCTGTTTTGGATGGGAAAATGGTGAGTTAATTCTCAAAGGAATAAAAAATACAGACAAAAATAGCGATTCAAGACCATTTTTGACAGGCGGGATATGGAGCAAGGGGAAGTTTGCTTTTCAGTACGGACGCATAGAAATCAGAGCCAAGCTAGGAAGTGCAAAAGGAGCATGGCCTGCCATGTGGATGCTGGCAGAGTTGGACAAGTATGGGAAATATCCTAGAAATGGTGAAATCGATATTATGGAGCATCTTAATTTTGACAATATCATATACCAGACCACGCATTCCTATTATACGTTGGATCTGGGGCAAAAGGAGAATCCGAAACATTTTGGTACCGCTTCGGTCAACACTGACGCGTATAATATATATGGTATAAGCTGGTATCCCGACCGTATCGTATTTCAGTTAAATGGTGTTGACACCTTTACTTACCCAAGAGTTGATGGTGTAGATCCCTCTCAGTGGCCTTATGATCAACCCTTTTATCTTTTGATTGACCAACAGTTGGGCGGAAGCTGGGTTGGTGAAGTGAATCAAGACAAGCTACCCGTTGAGATGCGTGTTGACTGGGTTAAAGTTTACCAATAGTACTCACCAATGCTGAGCAAAATGAATGATGAAAAAAAATCTACTGTTATTGAACCTTAGTTTTCTGAGAACAGTAAAATATCATAATTTTATAGGTGACCTATGATTAAGTGATAAAAACTTAATATACACGACCTCATAAAAATGTTTACTTTTGGCCAAGTTATGGAAGATAATACGATATTCAAGATTAGCAATAAAATTAAGGAAATTCGAAAAGAAAAAGGAATTACCATACAGGAAGTTGCCGATAGAGCGGGTGTAAGCAAGGGGCTTATTTCGCAGATTGAAAATAACAGAACAATACCCTCCTTACTCGTATTGATTAATATCATCAATGCACTGAATATTGATCTTAACGAGTTTTTTAAAGATTTTAATTCTGAATTGGATTCAGGCCCTGTGGTCGTTCGGAAAAAAGATACGTATAGTCCGTTTGAAAAAGAGTCGGCGATAGGTTTTCATTATAAACGGATTTTTACAACTGCGATGGATAGTTCGACCATGGATATTGTTCTTTTGGAGTTGCTTCCAGATGCAGAACGCCCCATGGTGGAGACCGAAGCCTATGAATATAAATATATCATTAGCGGACAGGTGGAGTATATCTTCAATGATCAAAAAATTAGCTTAGCGGAGGGCGATTCGATTTTCTTTAATGGACGACTATCACATACACCGCGCAATGTTGGAAATGGAAAGGCCGTCATGCTAATTGTATACTTTTTTGAAAATAAGAAATAGATAATAACACGTTAAGTATTAGAGCATCATTGAATCATTCAATGATGCTTTTTTTATTCTATACTTTTCGTATTACAAATGGACAATTATATTTGTTTATAAATACTTAACAAAAAGTTTAGTCTTGTGTTAATTTCCAAAATTTACTTTTGATTGCGGACGATGAGGTCTGTTAACAAGTTTAGATGATGGAGTTAAACCAACGAATAAAACGACGCATAAATAGACTGGATGAGAAATCTGTGGCTATTGTTCTGGCTGTTACAGCATTTTTATGTTATACGAGTATGTATTCATTTAGAAAGTCATTTACGGCATCTGCCTTTGCAAATGATACTATTTTTGGTGTCGATTATAAAGTCTGTATGGTGGTCATTCAAATGCTGGGCTATTTGTTGTCAAAGTTCTATGGCATTAAATTTATTTCTGAAAGTAAACAACGTAATAGAGGACGGTATTTAATCGCATTGATTTGTATTTCATGGATAGGGCTTTTGGCATTTGCACTTTGTCCAAGGCCTTGGAATGTTGTCTTTCTTTTTATCAATGGTTTTCCATTGGGAATGGTTTGGGGATTGGTATTTAGTTATTTAGAAGGAAGGCGTTTTACAGAGATTATGGGGGCAGTAATGTCCGTGAGTCTGATTTTTGCTTCTGGACTGATAAAAACTGTTGGACGGTGGTTGATGTCTTCTTTTCATATTAATGAATTTTGGATGCCATTTTTGACGGGTTTACTTTTTTTTCTACCCTTTATTTTGTGCGTATGGATACTTGAAAATGCCCCAGAACCTACAACGGAGGATAAGAAGCTACGGACAGAACGCGTTGCAATGAACAGTCAAATGCGAAAACACTTTTTTAAAACCTTTAATCCCGGGATTGTATTGACTATTATCGTGTACACGATGCTTACTATTTTACGTGACGTGCGGGATAACTTTGAGGTAGAAATCTGGCAGATGTTACATGTAAAAGGAGCGGGTATTTTTGCAAAAGTTGATGGGACTATTTCCTTAATTGTATTGCTGTTGGTGAGTTGTCTTATCATGGTTAAAAACAATCTTAAAGCGTTTAAGTTGATTCACTATATGATCATTATGGGGTTCCTTACTGCAGGTATTTCTACCTATTTGTTTACGAGGCAATGGATTGATGGTTTAAGTTGGATGTTGCTTGTCGGTTTGGGGTTATATATGGCATACATTCCTTATAACGCTATATTTTTTGAAAGAATGATCGCTACATATCGTATGAAAAGTAATATTGGTTTTGTGATGTATATGGCTGATTCAATCGGCTATTTGGGTAGTTTTCTGATATTGGTGAACAAAGAGTTTATGCCAAATTCTGTTACCTGGGGAAATTACTTTATTCAATTGGTTTTTTCGGCGTCTATTATCGGAGCGATTTTGGGCATCTTCTCCCTACTTTATTTTATTCGAAAAAAAGAACAGATGAAAGAAAGCGACGATGAGTTGTTGGCTCCTTGGCATGCGACAAAAGGAGAAGTACAAATTAGTTAACTATACTTTTTTATGATATTCTATTTATAAAGATGAAAACAAATACATATGATTTAATTATTGTTGGGGGCGGGATTTTAGGGACCTTTCATGCCTATCATGCGTTACAAAAGGGGTTACGTGTGCTCCAACTCGAAAAGGATAATTTTCCCGTGGGATCTACCGTTCGTAATTTTGGACAAGTAGTGCCATCGGGGATGGCCGGTGAATGGTTTGATTATGGTGTACGTGGACTTGAAATATATCAATCTATTCAGCGGGAGATGGATATATCCGTTAGAAAAAATGGTAGTATCTATATTGCTTCAGATAATGATGAAGTTCAGGTACTTCATGAGTTATCTAAGCATTATCAAGCGAAAGGATATGAACATGAACTTTGGTCGAAGGAACAGGTTTTATTGAAATATCCTGTGATGAATGCTAGTTATGTTAAAGAGGCCATCTTTTTTCCGCAGGAACTCAGTGTAGAACCCGAGTCAATGATTAGACAGCTGCATATTTATATGCAAAATAAGTTTGTGGACTATACGTTGAAATACGATACGACAATTGTGGCCTGTGAGGATAAAAATGATGCTGTTGTTGTCACAAGCAGTACGTTGCAAAACTTTGAAGGGAAGAAATTGCTTATTTGCAATGGATACGAGTTTAAAATTTTATATCGTTCCTTATTTGACAATAGTGGACTTGAAATTAGCAAGTTGCAAATGATGCGAACGAAACCTTTGGCCCATATCCATTTGCCAGGGAATATTTTAACAGGACTGACCATTCGTCGATACGAGAGTTTTGAAGAATACTGCCCATCTTTTCAAACAATTCCATTGCCTGATCACTATCAGGAGCTACGCAATTATGGAATTCATATACTTTTTAAACAGGCCACGGATGGTAGTATTATTATCGGTGATTCGCACGAATATGCAGCGGGCAACAGACTTGATGAATTGGGCTTCGCTGTGAATTCCTATATCAATGAATTGATGATTACAGAAGCCAACCGTATCATGCCGATGGAGCGTGCCTCGATTTCATCCTCTTGGGCAGGTTATTATTCGCAGCACAAAGATCATATTCTTGAAATCGACGTTAGCTCAAAGATACATGTTAGAACCGGTATCGGAGGGAAGGGAATGACAGCAAGTGCCGGCTATGCCGAATAGAGTATTGAAAAACTTTTTTAACTTATACCTATCGCAGAGCCCCCGCTATCAAATCTAGCGGGGGCTCTTTGGTTTTTACGCTATTTTTTGAATAGTTTGTACAGATTCCCTAGAGGTACAGATCGCCTTTATTAATAAGGTCAAACTTTATAAAATTCAATTAGTAAATAACTAAATTATAAAGAAGATGTATCGTAAATCTTTGTATTGCACCAACTAATTGACCAGTTGTTTGTTCTTTATAAAACATTACTGATCAATATTTCCTTATTGTTTAGGCGTTAAACAATGTTTTTATTAACTTCACGGTCACAATAAACCAGATCTAAATAGTAGAAGTGAATGGCAAATAATGTTTTTCCTGAAAATGAGTTAAGAAGGATAGAAAAATTAAAGTCCTATGAGTTAATGGGACTCGGGAAAGACCCTGAGCTGGACGTTTTTGCGCAGGCAGCCTGTCTGATTACAGATTGCCCTGCAGCTTTAATTGCTATGATGGAGCAAGAAACACAACGGATTCAAAGTTGCGTTGGGATGGAGCTGGATACCGTTGAAAGGAAGAATACAGTCTGTCAATACACGATAATGAGCAAGGAGGTCCTTGTTATTGAAGATACTTTTGAAGATCCACGCTCATCTTCCAATCCATTGATTCGCGAAGGAAATATCCGTTTTTATGCTGGGGTTCCTCTTTTGGATGATGATGGTGATGCTCTTGGAACAATCTGTGTCATTGATTTCCATCCGAAAAAGCTTTCGGATAAGCAAAAAGACTCGTTGGAGGAGCTAGGCAAAGCGGTGACCAAAATATTATTGGGAAAAAAACGAAAAGTACAGGCTGGTTATTTCTCCGAAATTTTTCACTTGACGAACAATATTATTTGTGTATTGGATGAGGCGCGCAAGGTAAAAGAAGTTAACCCCGCATTTAGTAAAGTCCTGGGATTGTCCAGGTCGAATAGTTTAGGCAAATCTATTTTTACCTTATTGGGAGATACTGAAAGGGAATTAGTGTCGGACTTAGGTCGGGTTGAGGAAACCAAATACGGCGTTCAATCAACGAGTAGGACTAAAATAGAGAATGGCCAAGTTGTTGAAATTGAATGGCATTTCAAATATGATCCAATAAATCATGATATTCTGGCTTTTGGCAGAAACGTAACAAAAGAGCGCGAAGAAAAACTCAAGTTGGAGAATTCTGAACGTAGATTCCGTAGCTTTTTTGAAAATGCGATCGGTCTGATGAGCATGCATGACTTGGACGGTAATATTCTATCCGTGAATGAAAAAGGACGGGAGATATTGCGGTATGCCAAAGAAGAGGTAAAAGGACTTAACCTCAAGAAATTGGTGCCGTCTCATCATGTCGGTCTTGTTGAAGACTATCTCAAACGTATTGCAAGCAACAAAGAGGACTCGGGAATGATGGTTCTTCAAACAAAAGATGGTGAAGACATTTCTTGGCTATACCATAATATGTTGGAAACGGATGAAAATGGACGATCTTATGTTGTCAGTACGGCCTTGAATATGACGGATCGACTGCGCCTTGAAAATGATCTTTTGCATACCAAACAAATCCTGGAGCAGACCAATGCTGTCGCTCAGGTAGGCGGATGGGAGGTCAATTTAGCTGAAAACAAGGTCTATTGGTCCGACTCCACGAAGTTAATTCATGGTGTGGATCCTGATTTTACACCTGATTTTGAACATGCAATCGGATTTTATGAGCCGGAAAGCCAGGTTATTTTGCATGGAATTTTTGAAAACGCCGTTAAAACAAGAACACCCTATGATACCGAATTGCGTCTATTAAAACAAGATGGTGAATCAATTTGGGTGCGGGTAAAAGGTATTCCCGAATTTGAAAATGATGTGTGTAAACGTGTTTTTGGAATTATTCAGGATATTGATAAAAGTAAATCGCTATTCTTGGAACTGGAACGCAAAGAATCTATGTTACGGGCTTTTGTGGATTATGTTCCTGCTTCGGTTGCTATGTTTGACCGAGACTTTAACTATATTTCGGTGAGTAATCAATGGTTGGAAGATTTTCACGAAGGAGTAAGTTTGCCGCCAAATAGTAACTTTTTTCAATTGTTTCCAAATATACCGGAAAATAGAAAAAAAATCTACCTTGATGCGCTGGAGGGAATACCGTATAAGAATACGGATGAAGTCATACAGGCTGGTGGACTTGCCGAAGCACAACATTTCAATTGGGAAGTAAGACCGTGGCATCTCGCTGATGGAAGTATAGGTGGGATCATTATTTTTACACAAAATATCACTGAATCGGTTAAAATAAATGATGAATTAAAATTAGCGAAAGAGTTGGCCGATCTGGCGAGTAAGGCAAAGTCCGAATTCCTCGCCAATATGAGTCACGAAATTCGAACGCCATTGAACGGTGTGATTGGATTCTCCGATTTGTTATTAAAAACACCATTAAATGACACACAGTTACAATACTTAGGCTATATCAATGAATCTGGAAATAGCTTACTCAATATTATTAATGATATTTTAGACTTTTCAAAAATCGAATCCGGTAAGCTTGAATTATTTGTCGATAAGTATAATGTATATGATGTAGCGAATCAGGTTATTAATGTTGTTCTCTATCAAGCACAACGCAAAGAAGTCGAACTGCTTTTGAACATTGAACAGGGGCTGCCGGCTTTTGTTTGGATTGATGAGGCACGTATTAAGCAAGTATTGGTGAATCTATTAGGTAACGCCGTTAAGTTTACGGAAAAAGGTGAGATTGAATTTAAGATCAGTAAACTTCGCAACGATGAGGATAAATTGACCTTACGTTTTTCGGTTAGAGATACGGGGATAGGAATTCCACCAGAGAAACAACAACGCATCTTTGATGCCTTTACACAAGAAGATAGCTCCGTCAGTAAACGATACGGCGGCACGGGACTAGGCTTGACAATCTCCAATAACCTCCTGAAATACATGGGTAGTAAATTGAATCTGGAAAGCGAACTGGGCGTCGGATCGACGTTCTATTTTGATATCGAGGTCCGATGCGAAGAAATGGAGGAGGAAGATACAGACTTACCGTTAAATCGTGTCCTCGTTGTCGATGACAATGCTAATAATCGGATTATCCTTCAACATATGTTGGCCTATAAAAACGTTGAGTCTGTCCTCGCAGAAAACGGTATGGAAGCCTTACAGTTGCTGATGAAAGGTGAACGATTCGATGTGATTTTAATGGACTATCATATGCCTATCTTATCGGGTCTGGAAACGATAGAAAAGATTAAGGAACTCTTTAGAAAACAAGAAGAAGGCATTCCATTGATTGTATTACATACTTCCTCGGAAGAGCATGAGGTGATTTCTGCATTTAGACAGGAGGAGCGGTCATTCTGTCTACTTAAGCCGATTAAATCTGAAGAACTGTATTCGACTTTAAGAAGGGCGATACAACAAAATAGGGAAGATGCTGTGCAAGTAAAGGCGAATGCAAACTTATCGTTATCATCAGATTCGTACGGTCAAGACGTTCAGGTGCTCCTGGCAGACGACAATGCCGTTAATATGGCGCTTAATTTACGCATGATGGCTAGCATCATGCCTGGCGCCCAGTTAACCGAAGTTTCTGACGGAGCCCAAGCCATTCGTGCTTGCAAAGAGAAACAATTTGATTTTATTTTGATGGATGTTCAGATGCCCGAGGTCGATGGTATTGAAGCAACCAAACAGATCCGGCAAATGTCATCCTATGCTGAGACACCTATTATCGGTGTTACTGCCGGTAATATTTCAGGCGAAAAGGAACGCTGTCTGGAAGCGGGAATGTCAGACTTTCTAGCTAAACCTATTCGTCAACAGGATTTATTCAAGGCCTTGGAAAAAGCCATGTTATCGGTTAAACCCAGTGCTGCCGAAGCCTCGGATCTGGAAGATTTGGACGAGCATTTGGATATGCGACGGCTGGAAGAACAGGCTGGCGATGATCCCGCATTTTTAACCTTTTTTCTGGATTTGGTCGTACGGGAAATAAAGGGGTCTAGAAAGCAGTTAAAGGAGGCCATTGATACAAACGATATTGTACGCATCAAAGAACTCCTTCATAAGTTGCGGGGAACTTCATCGACAGCCGGACTTATTAAATTGGCTCAAATGACCAAGGACCTGGAGATCAGCCCAACGATTGAAACAGACCTTGCGATCGCTTTTGTGGCCATCGAACAAGAAATGGATATCGGATTGGAATTAATTGCAAAAATCTTAAATAAATAATGATATGTTGATTTTAATAGCGGAAGACGACGAATTGATACTACGTACTGTTGAACACAAATTAGTGAAAGAAGGACACGAAGTGGTGCTGACCAGAAATGGCCGTGAAGCCATCGAGAAAATTAATGAACTGAATTTGGATTTAGTTGTAACGGATATTATGATGCCCTTTGCTTCTGGTATTGAAATTCTTTCGGCAATAAAGAGTATCGGAAAGAAAATCCCGGTTATTGTATTATCGAGTATGGGCCAAGAGGAGGTCGTGGTGGATGCATTTGATTTAGGCGCATCTGATTTTATGGTTAAGCCATTTAGTCCAAACGAACTGATTCTTAGGATAAAACGCCTGATAAATAAATAAAATTATGCACCACCATATCGAGCTACATGAGCTTATTCTGGCGATTGTTATCGTATTGATTTTAGTACTATTATTGATTATCACAGTGCTGGGATACAGCTTTTATAGCTATAGAATCCTTCATAATAGGCAATCTTGGCGACAGATCATCGAGTACAAAATTATGGAAACTATAGTAGGTGGCGATGAGAATGGCGATCGAGACCTGGAGTTTGCGAAATACCTGAAGGAACCTTCTTTTCGGGCTCTTTTTTTGGATGTATTAGTCGACTCGGATCGAAAATTTTCTGGTGGAGCGAAACAATCGATCAATAGGTTGTTTCATGATTTTAAATTGGAGGATGAGGCTTGGCGAAAGCTTCGGCATAGAAAAGCTTATCTGGTTGCGGGTGGGGTTCAAGAGCTTGCCGCGATGAATGTTGAACCGGCAATCCCTGAGATAACAGCCAAGCTTAATGATCCCCGTACTGCGGTATATCAAGAAGCACAATATGCGATCGTAAGTTTTAAGGGATATGAGGGACTTGGTTTTTTGGACCATTTCGATCGTCCCTTATCTGACTGGCAACAATTGCGTTTATTGTTTTCTATTCATGAAATACCCGAGCTTTCGGAGTTACATGTGGATACCTGGCTTAAGAGTTCAAATGATTCTGTCGTCGTATTTACATTGCGTTTGATCCGAAAATTTAGATTGATGACTTTTTATACCGAAGTTTTTAGCCTATTGGATCATCCATCTACGAAGGTTCGTGTACAAGCCATACGAACGTTGCAGGCTATTGAGAACAGTGGGACAATTCAGCAATTTATGCAAAATTTTGATCTGCAACCAATAGAAGTTCAGATCGAAATCCTTAAAGCAATGAAGATTGCCAAAAGTAGAGAAAGTGAGTATTTTCTAAAGGATCAACTGTGGAATCATAACCAAGTGTCAATTAAAATTTCTGCAGCAGAAGTACTCGTTGTACTGGGCGAAGAACAGTATTTGCGCGAGATTTCACAACGTGAAGATACATACGACGAACTTACACAAATTATTAAACACGCTTTGCAAGAGAAAAAATGTTAGAGTTTTCCCATATCGTATACGAAATTATAGTTTGGTTATTTTTGCTTTATTCGGCAGCAGTATTCATTATCTATACTTGGATAGGGCTATACGCTTATGGAGCGGTGTTTCGTTACAAACACAATAATACATTTACGGATTATAGTATTATTGCCACCAACCCCAACGCGCCAACATTCAGTCTGATTGCGCCAGCATACAACGAAGGGATGACCATCGTTGAAAACGTACGTTCATTATTGTCGCTGTATTATCATAATCTGGAAATTATTATCGTTAATGATGGTAGTAAAGACGACTCAATTTTGAAATTGATAGCTTCTTATGAACTTGAACCAACGTCCTTTTTTGTTCAGGGAACTATTGAGACCAAGGATATAAGGGGGATCTATAAGAGCAAAAATCCAGCTTTTAAGAAGCTGATTGTTGTTGACAAGGAAAACGGCGGTAAGGCTGATGCGCTCAATGTCGGCGTTAATATTTCTTCGGGAGATTATATCGTCTGTATTGATGTGGACTGCATTTTGGAACAGGATGCTATTCTAAAATTAGCAAAGCCATTTTTGGAGCAGACCGACAAACGGGTTATAGCCTGTGGCGGCGTTATACGTTTGGCTAATAACTGTAATGTCGTGAACGGTTCGGTGGTCGACGTTAATCTACCAAAATCATGGTTGGGACGTACGCAGGCTTTGGAGTATATCCGCGCTTTTATTTTAGGCCGTATGGCTTGGTCCAGGGCTTCTGGATTAATTCTTATTTCCGGGGCATTTGGCGCTTTTAACCGGGAGATTGTATTAGCGTGCGGGGGCTATGACCGAAATACGGTGGGAGAAGACATGGAACTCGTTGTTCGTATGCGCCGCTATATGGAGGAGCAAAAGCAAGCCTACGAGGTGGTCAACATTCCTGATCCATTGTGCTGGACGGAAGTACCCGAGTCAAAAGAAGTATTGCGTAAGCAGCGCAATCGTTGGATGCGGGGCACGATGGAAACCTTATGGAAACATCGTAAACTTATGTTCAACCCCAAATATGGCCGTTTTGGTATGCTCAGTATGCCTTATTGGTTTTTCTTTGAATTCTTGGGACCCATTGTCGAATTTACGGGCTATATTGTTTTTCTAATCTTTTTTATTCTAGGAATAATCAATTGGCCATTTTTCGTTGCACTATTTGCACTGGTGATTGCTTCCGGAATTTTGTATTCGATCTATGCCATCTTGGTTGATCTTGTTAGCCATCAGGTCTATTCGAAGAAACGAGATCTTTCCACCCTGATAACTACCGCGATACTAGAACCTTTATACTTTCATCCCATTGTTGTTAAAGCTGGGGTACAGGGGGTTGTTGATTACTTTCGTAAGCAGCATGGCTGGGGAGAAATGACACGGCAAGGCTTTCAACAAAAAGATGCCAATGAGTCGGTTTGGAAATACCTTGGTCAGCGATTAACTCTGTCGTTACAGAGCTTAGGACCTGTTATGTTGGTTGTCTTTGCCTTGTATATGTTATCTGTTGGTGTCGAGTGGTGGTGGTACGGTCGTCGATTTTCTCAGCTTTCGGAGTCACATGCCGGGAAATACCTGTTTTTGGATAACATCTTGTTTATCTTTCAATCCTTGGCCTGTTTGGGAATCGGCTATTTATTGCTTCAGTTCATCAGCAGTTTTTGGGCAAGACTTCTTATGGTCATATCGTTCTCGTTTATTGTCGTTATGCAATTCATCTTGTTTTTGTATTTTGGCGAATCGAGAAATTTGCTTGGGGCTGATATGTTCTATTATAGTTCGGAAGAGATGAAGCAAATTTTGGAGGCCAGTGGTATGTTGAGTTTTACCAATATTGCTTTACTTTTATTATTGATCGTAATTTCTTGGGTTCCCCTTTGGGTAGCCAATAAACAGACATTCAAAAAGGCTTATGCGAGTATTGCACTGTTATCTTTGGGGATCATATCGTTTTTTGTCTCCTCGGCTTCGCTTTTGGGGGGGAGCTCCGAAAAAGATGAATTCGTCGCCAATGCAAGCCGGAGTAAGTGGCGTTATTTTTTCGATTCCAATTTCACTAATTACGTGGATGAGCACCCTGGGATGCTCGCTATGTTCAATAAAGACGACGATGATGCAAAAGTGGTAGATACTAAATTTCCCTTTTTGAAAAAAGAGGATACTAAAGATTTCCTAGGGGCATACATGCAGAAAACGGCGAAAGTACCCAATTTGGTCATTCTTGTTATCGAGGGTTTAGGACATGCCTATAGTGCTGAAAATGGCTATATTGGCAACTTTACGCCTTTTATAGGTACATTGAAGCAACAGTCTTTGTATTGGGATAATAATATGAGTTCCTCGGGTCGGACATTTTCCGTTTTGCCGACCATAACAGGTTCGTTGCCTTTTGCAACACATGGATTCATGGAACAAGACACCTTGCCTGACAACTTTAATCTATTTAATATTCTGAAGAGTAATGGATTCAATACTGGGTTTTTCTATGGCGGTCATTCTAATTTTGATTTCATGAAAAAGTTCATGGATTATAATAAAATAGATATGCTCATGGACCAAGCCGCATTCGGACCTCCTTATAAAAAATTACCCGAAAAGGGTGGGGAGAGCTGGGGATATGAAGATCAAGCTGTCTTTAGCAAACTTCTTGAAGTACAGAAGGTACAGGAACACCCTTATTTCCATGTTCTTTTGACACTATCAACCCATAATCCGTTTTTGATTAATAATGCGGCTCATTATGAGCAACTATTTGATCAACGTATCGCAACATTGAACCTTACACCCGAACAAAAAAAGTGGGCTTTGGAAAACCGTACCCAGCTTGTTTCGGTGCTGAATCTAGATGATGCGATGGAGCAGTTCTTTAATGAATATAAAAAGAGACCAGATTTTGCAAATACTATTTTTGTCATAACTGGGGACCACGCGATGCCTGAGATACCCTTGCAAAGCAAAATCGATCGTTATCATGTTCCACTGTTGATTTATTCACCACTTTTGAAAGGGCCAAAGACTTTTCATAATTTTGTTAGCCATTTTGATGTCGCGCCTTCCATATTGGCCTACTATCGCGAGAATTTTGGTATGAAAACTCCTACACAAGTTACCTGGATCGGTCAGGGCCTTGACAAGGGCACTTCAGCTCAGGGAGATGGCATTGCCATGATGCAGAGTAAAAATCAATTGATTGATTTTGTAAAAGGCAGTTACCATCTTTCCGATGGACAACTGTATAAACTGGATGGAATACTCAATGAAGATGCCACCGCGGATAATGCGAAAGAAGAATTGTCCAAGCACTTTGAATTATTTAAGCGCAAGAACAAACTCTTTTATACCCAGAAGCGACTTCTTCCAGACAGTGTGTATACAAATTACTTTAATAGAACAAAGAAGAACTAGAATTTTCGAATATAACCAAGGATGATGTCCAATTGATTTCCTTTCTCTTTTGGCCTGAATTCTTGGTTATAATAGGTGCCCGAAATTGAAAATAGGTTACTTTGTTTCACCGAGAAGTTATACTCGGCACCTACTTTGAATGTCTTTAATTTATAGGAAGCGTTGTCCAATAGATTATTTCGGTTTTCTTCGGGGCTCAGACCCGTTCCGGCACTAAATCCGAAGTAATCGTTTGCTCCTTTTGTATAATAGCGGACTGTTCCGGTATAGGATTGGGAAATATTCTTTTCGCCCGGTGTAAGATAAGTCCTCAGATTGAACCAAAAGTTTTGGTAATATTTTCCGACTGAAGCCGTGTACATCCAGATGTTGTCACTAAAATAAAGCTGACGATATCCGATCTCTCCCTCAAAGCTGTTCGGAAGATTGGCATAGAGAGACACGCCAGTTCTATATTTCGCAAAAATCCCCACATTATTGGAGTATCCAGCACCCACGTAGAGGTAAAATATCTTTGAAAGACGAGGATAAGCCTCCATCTCGAATTGTACGCCATTTTCTGCAAATTTATTTGCATAGTTGGTCCTGAAAATAACTGATCCTATGGGGGTTGCCCGCTTATAACTTAAGCCGACAATGTGCCAATTATGATCAAACTGTTTGTCAAAATAGACGAAGTTGTAGGTCAGACCGATTGCGTTTTTAGCCGTATATTCTTCAATACTTTTTGCCAGTGCTCGAGCTTCTGTGTTTTTAGGATTAATTGCCAATAAACTATGAATTGCCTTTTCGGCAGCTTCATAATGATCGTTGTCATAACTAATTTTACCTTTTAACAGAAGTAGATCCTGCGACTGCGGATGTAGGCTAAGCCCTTTGTCTGTAATTGCAATAGCTTTGTCAGTCTGATCATTCCAATATTCCAATGAGGCATATGCTAAAAAGAAATCTTCATCACTTGTATTCTTTTTGTCCAGTTCTGTGAAGATGGTTCTTGCCGAATCAATTTTGTCCGACCAGGTATAAAGCCGTCCGAGAAAGATACTGATATCCGAGTAATCCGGTGCTTGAAGTAGCGCCTGTTTGGATAATTGAATGGCTTGCGGATAATCTTTTGAATCAAAGGCTACCTTTCGCGCTTTTACAAAGAGATCATCAGCAGTGAGTTTCGTCTCTTGCGCAATTGAAAATAAGGGTAATAAAGAGAGGGAGAGTAATGGATAAATTACTTTTTTCATTCTAGATCGTAAAGTTGACATTTAAGCTTGCTAATATATAAACTAAAATTAGCAAATTTTGTTTGTCTGCTTTTGTTTTAAAATAAATTTTTGAGCTCTTTTAAAGCGTTCTATCTCTTTTTGCGGAACGCCTTCCGAAATAATCCTTAGAAGGAGAGTTTCGAAAAACGCCAATGGAATGTGTCAACAACCGTTAACTGGTTGCTGTCTACGGGTAATCCGGTTATTATTTTAAGCACCTGCATGGCCATCATACTGCCGATAATACCAGGTAAAGGACCCAGCACCCCATTTTTATCGCAATTTGGAACCTGTTCCGGATCGGGGGGCGTTGGAAAGATATCCAATAGGTTTTTACTACCCTGATAGTTAAAGACAGCCAGCTGTCCTTCAAAACCATAGATGCTACCGTACACCAAAGGTTTATCGAGTTGTAGGCACGTATGATTAAGCAGGTAGCGTGTTGTAAAGTTATCACAGCAATCGACAATGATATGATAGGGAGCGAGCAATGCTAGCGCGTTGTCTGCATCTATTTTTACCTGAAAGGGCTCAAAATGAATTGTACTATTGTGTTGCCGTATATAGGCTGTGGCACTTTCTGTTTTTGCCTGGTGTATATTATCTTCGGAATGAATGATCTGTCTATTTAGATTGTGGATTTCAACCCTGTCAAAATCAACCAGGCCAAGTTTGCCTATACCAGCTGCGGCTAAATATTGAACGACAGGGCTCCCGAGTCCCCCTGCACCGACGACCAATACCTTGGCATCCATAATCTTCCGTTGTCCGGCAACGCCGATCTCTTCAATAAAAATCTGTCTGCTATAGCGATCAAAAATGTTATTTTTCATGTATTTAACGTACTATACCGGCATAATTGCTCTCCCAGTCTTTCATCACTGGAGAATAGCCCATCTTTCGGATTTGATTTTTTATTGTTTCCATATCTCTTTCATCACTTACTTCAAATTGTTCCAAAGCTTGCGGATCAACAACATAGCCTCCCGGATTGGTCTTTGAAGCGGCACTCATGGTCGTTACGCCAATAGGTATGATATGATCCCTGAAGGTTTCGTTCTCTCGGGTGGAAATGGAGATTTCTAAATTTTCATTCCACAGGCGGTATGCACAGATCAACTGCAGTAGATCGCGGTCTGCCAAATGAAAATTTGGCTCAACAGAACCTGCGGCTGGTCGCAGGCGTGGAAAGGAAATCGAATAGCGTGTTTGCCAATATCGTTTTTGTAAATAGGCGATGTGTGCCGCGGTGAAAAAGCTGTCCACCCGCCAGTCCTCCAGCCCAAGTAATACGCCCAGTCCGATTTTATGGATTCCCGCCCGGCCTATACGGTCAGGCGTATCCAAACGATAGTCAAAATTGGACTTTTTTCCTTTCGGATGATATTGTTTGTAAACTTCGCGATGGTAGGTTTCCTGATAGACCAATATTGCATAGACTCCGGCTGCCTGCAGTAATCGGTACTCGGATTCTTCCAATGGCTGTACTTCAATGGATATCTGTGAAAAATGAGGTTTTAAAAGCCGAATAGCATTTAGGAAATAAGTGATCTCGACAGTTTTGTTGGCTTCTCCGCTGACCAGTAAGATATGATTGATTCCCATGGCTTTAAGTGCCATTGCTTCCAGTAATAGTTCGGTGTTGCTCAGCGTTTTGCGTTTGATTTTATTGTCCATGCTAAAACCGCAATATGTACAGATGTTTTGGCACTCATTGCTCAGGTAAAGCGGGGCATAGAGCTGTATGGTTTTACCGAAACGACGTTGCGTGATTTGTTGGGTTTTTTGTGCCATTTGCTCCAGATATGGTGCTGCAGCCGGTGAGATGAGCGCTCTAAAGTCAGAGAGCGTTAAATGGTCTTTTTCTAACGCATGTTGTACATCCTGATCCGTAGCGTCATAAATCTGTGCATGGACCTCATCCCAGGAGTATTCATCGCGTATCATTTTGAAATCTGTCATAGTGAATTATCAGTCAAATAAAAATGAAGTTAGGGGGCTCGAAGCGATTGCGTGGGAGCCTATCTTTCCCAATCCGGCCTCATAAGCTTTCCGTCCAGCGATAACGGCCTCTCTGAAAGCTTCGGCCATACGTATCGGATTATTAGAGACTGCAATTGCCGTATTGACAAGCACCGCATCAGCTCCGATTTCCATGGCTTTAGCGGCATCGGAAGGCGCTCCGATTCCAGCGTCTACGACCACTGGGACATTACTTTCCTCAATAATAATTTCGAGAAAGTCCAAGGTACGCAGCCCTTTATTGCTTCCAATAGGGGCACCTAAAGGCATAACGACAGCTGTGCCTGCATTTTCTAAACGTTTACAAAGTACCGGGTCTGCGTGAATATAGGGCATGACGACGAAACCCAATTTAGCAAGTGATTCGGTTGCGCGTAAGGTTTCAATAGGATCGGGCAGCAGATAACGTGGGTCGGGATGAATTTCCAATTTCACCCAGTTTGTTTCCAGTGCTTCGCGAGCAAGTTGAGCCGCAAGTACTGCTTCTTCAGCTGTTCGTGCTCCCGAAGTATTGGGAAGCAAATGGATTGCCGCCAGATCGAGCGCGCTGATGAGGCTGTCGTATGAGCCGGTCTGGTCGATTCGTTTGAGGGCGACGGTGACCAATTGGGAAGCCGAAGCCACAATGGCAGCGCTCATTTCCGTGAGATAACCGAATTTGCCCGTACCGAGAAATAATCTGGATTCAAATACGCGATCGGCTATATGTAAGTTGCTCATAGTAAAATTTTATTGATGGATGAAACAATGTTTGGAGTCTTGGTTACGATTCCCGAGAGTGCTACACCGTAGACGCCAATTTCTAATAGATGTTGGATATCTTCAAGTTGGCTTATACCGCCAATTGCGAATATTGGAATAGGGGTTAGGCCTTCTCGGTGGACTTGTTGGATGATGTTTTCATATCCTGCAATCCCCAGTAGGGGACTTAGTTTTTGTTTTGTCGTGGTATAGTTGAATGGCCCGAGCCCGATATAGTCACAATGTTCACTTATTCTTTGCTTTACATTGGCAAAGCTATTGGCTGTACCGCCAATTATTTTTCCTGCACCCAATAGGTGCCGGGCAGCTGCTACACTGCAGTCGTCCAGTCCCAAGTGCACCCCATCAGCGTCTACAGCCGCTGCAAGCGAAGGATGGTCATTGATGATACAGCTGGCACCAAATTCGGAACAAGCCTGCCTGATCTCTTCGGCGAGCGCATAAAGATCTTTTTCCTCGGCTTCCTTCCATCGGATCTGTATCCATTTGGCCCCAGCGTCCAGCGCTTTCAGCATGTTGTTTTTTTGTTCCCTTATAGTTTTACCTTGTGAGATATATTGGAGTCTTTCCATAGTTTTTGTTTGCATGCAATAAAATTTTGAATAGGATCCCGATGTTTCCATAAAGTGCCATATAAGGCAATTCCATCTGCACCTTGCTGCATCGGAATAAGACAGTTGTTTTGGTTTATCCCTCCAAGACCGATGAGACGAACAGCAAAGTTGGCGCGTGACGGTAGTTGACCTAGTCTTGCATTATGCGTTCCATACCCCACTTTTGAGATGCTCGGAAATAATGGACTGAAAAAAGCATAGGCCCAACGTTCATCAAGGCTATTGAATTGATCAATATCATGCACAGATGTTGAACAGATTGTTGTAGGCCCCAGTTGATTTGCAGATCGATGCAGTCTACTTTTATCGTTCAGGTGGATTCGTGCAATCCCAAGCTCAGCCGATAGATGCGCATGTGAGTGTAGAACCAATCTGTCGCGGTATATAGGAGCTATAGTTTCTATATATCGCGACATTTGTAAGTCTGTAAAATGATACTTACGCAAATGTAGAATATCAAGACCTTCTTTAAACAACGCTGCTATAATCGCCTGTTCAGAACGGATTGTTTCTGCTGCTGTCAATGCAATAATCATGAATAGATCTCTTTTCCTTGTGCGATGAATTCCTGCGATTTTTCCAGCATCCCCTGGGCGGCACTATCCCTGATTTCCTGCGTTATTTTCATCGAGCAAAATTTGGGACCGCACATGGAGCAGAAGTGCGCAACTTTAGCCGCATCTGCCGGCAATGTTTCGTCATGATATTCCCGTGCGGTATCTGGATCAAGGGAAAGGTTGAATTGATCTTCCCATCTGAATTCGAATCTGGCTTTACTCAAGGCGTTATCACGATATTGTGCACCAGGGTGTCCTTTGGCTAAATCGGCCGCATGGGCAGCTAGTTTATAGGTGATTACACCATCTTTGACATCTTTTTTATTTGGTAGACCCAGGTGTTCTTTGGGGGTAACATAGCAAAGCATTGCACAGCCATACCAACCGATCATAGCCGCTCCAATGGCGGATGTGATATGGTCATAGCCTGGAGCAATATCTGTTGTTAAGGGACCTAAGGTATAAAATGGCGCTTCGTCACAACAGGCCAATTGCTTGTCCATATTCTCTTTGATCAATTGCATAGGAACATGTCCTGGCCCTTCGATCATCACCTGAACATCATGTTTCCAGGCGATTTTGGTGAGTTCGCCCAGGGTTTCGAGCTCCGCAAATTGAGCTGCATCGTTTGCATCTGCAATAGCTCCGGGGCGAAGACCGTCGCCAAGTGAAAAAGCCACATCATATTGTTTCATAATTTCGCATATTTCCTCAAAATGGGTATAGAGAAAATTTTCTTTGTGATGAAAAAGACACCATTTGGCCATGATAGAGCCGCCTCTGGAGACAATTCCAGTAACTCGGGATGCCGTGAGATGGATATAACGAAGCAATACGCCGGCGTGTATGGTAAAGTACGAAACACCCTGTTCGGCCTGTTCAATCAAGGTATCTTTGAATATTTCCCAGGTAAGATCCTCGGCCACCCCCTTTACTTTTTCGAGCGCCTGATAGATCGGTACTGTACCGATTGGGACTGGCGAGTTACGGATAATCCATTCGCGGGTTTCGTGAATATTTTTGCCAGTGGATAGATCCATGATGGTATCAGCCCCCCAACGACAGGCCCATACCGCTTTCTCAACTTCTTCCTCTATGCTTGAACTTACGGCGCTATTGCCAATATTGGCATTGATTTTAACAAGAAAGTTGCGTCCGATAATCATGGGTTCACTTTCAGGGTGATTAATATTATTGGGTATGATCGCTCTTCCGGCGGCGATTTCTTCACGGACAAATTCTGGTGTAATAGCTTTATCATGTGTTCTCGCACCAAAGTTTTGCCCCCGATGCTGATGATCCATTCCAGGGGTACTAGCTTCCAACTGCTCAATACGTTGGTTTTCTCGGATAGCAACATACTCCATTTCCGGGGTAATGATGCCTTGCTTTGCATAATGTAATTGGGTGACATTCTTGCCGGCGGAGGCTACTTTCGGTTTGTGGCTATAGGCAAATCGGAGTTCGTCCAACGTTGGATCAGAAAGTCGTTTTTGTCCATATTCAGAGCTGATGCCAGCCAACTGTATGACATCCTGACGATCCAAGATCCACTGCTCGCGAAGGCGAGGGAGTCCTTTGTGGATATCGATAAGGATGGTGTCATCTGTATAAGGCCCAGAAGTATCATAGATTGTTACCGGCGGATTAATTTCGATCTGTCCATTCGTTAATTTGGTTGAGCTCAAGGAGATTTGACGCATAGCGACCTGAATAGGAAATAGTTTTCCGGCTACAAAAATTTTCTTTGCATTTGGAAAGGGGGATTGCGTAATTGTTTCAGCTGTCATTTTTTCTGTATTGTGGTGAATTACTCGGTTGATTTTTTTTGAAAGGCTAGCCGCCTTGAGATGCAGTGATTAAGATAATCTGATCATAAGGTTTAAGTGTTGTCGTAGCCCAGTCCTTTTTGGGGATGACTTGGTTGTTGATGGCTACAGCCACGCCCTGGGTTTTGCCAGATAATTCCAAAAGTAACAAGTCTTCTAGTGAAGTAAGTGCGGGATCGAAAAATCGAATTTGATGGTTTATTGTAAGTTCCATTCCTTAATTTTTTTTGGTAAAACTTTAGGAATGGCTACACAAAGGCGCAGCAATGCACCTTGTAGACAGCTCACTTTTCCCTACGCCAGTATGATCCGGATCAGGTTCTAAGGGTAAAATCTCAGCCTGCATGAGCAGACACCCCTAAAGTTGCGACTAATATAAGGTTATTTTTATGAAAGTTGCAAGAATTTATTTTGCTGCCTGAGGTATATCGTGCAGGAAAGTACAGGTCACCATGTGGAAAATATTTGATATATTAGATTTTTAAATCAGCTAAAACAATTTAACAACCACCAAGATAGTATCTTTTCATGCGTAGGATTTTATTTACAATACTGTTGTGTATAACGAACAGCACTTATGCCCAACCTAAAAGCAACTGTATCGCGGTACAGTTGACATGCGAACATCTGGTCAATCCATTGGGTATCGATGCAACCCAGCCGAGACTTAGCTGGCGACTTGAGGACCAACGTAATGGTGCGGTACAACAGGCTTATCAGATCCTTTTAGGGCAAGATTCGCTGGCACTACTGAAGGAGACGAAAAATAGCTGGGATAGTGGCAAACAGCTCAGCTCGTCCATGTTAGTGCCCTATAACGGCGCACAGTTAAAGCCACAGACCACGTATTTCTGGAAGGTTAAAGTATGGGATAAGGATGGTATATCAACAAGTTCTAAAATAGCATCGTTCGAAACTGGAATGATGGGAATGGACCTTTGGAAGGGAAAATGGATAAGCGACAATAAGGATATTCATGCGCGAGAAACGCCTTATTTTAGAACAGAATTTAAGATAAATAAGCCGATAAAGTCTGCACGCGCGTATATTGCCACAGCAGGGCTATATGAACTTTCCATGAATGGTCAACGCGTAGGAGACCATCGCCTGGATCCAATGTATACTCGATTCGACCGGTGTACATTATATGTCGTGACGGACGTAACCCAGCAGCTCCAACAAGGACAGAACGCTATTGGCGTTGTTTTGGGGAATGGCTGGTATAATCACCAACCACTGGCGGTTTGGAACTTTGATAAAGCACCGTGGCGGGCCCGACCAACATTCTGTTTAGAGCTGAAAATCGTTTATACAGATGGTACAGTAGAAACTATTGTCTCAGATGAGCAGTGGAAAACAGCTTCGGGACCAATTACTTATAATAATATTTACACTGGTGAGCATTATGATGCAAGACTGGAAATACCCAACTGGGACAAACCTAAATATGATGATTCAACTTGGCAGGCTGTTCAGTATAGAAATGCGCCATCTGCACATATCGTTTCCCAACAGATGGTACCGATTCGGCTCATGAAGTCCTATAAGCCCAAATCAGCGACAAAGATAGACCAACGTACTTATGTTTTCGATATGGGCCAAAATATGGCTGGGATTACAAAAGTCAAAGTCAAAGGAGCTGCAGGGACTATGCTACGTATCAAGCATGGTGAACGATTGTCGGCAGATGGGCGTCTTGACTTGTCCAATATTGATGTTTATTATCGGGGCGATAAGGAAAAGGAGCCCTTTCAAACGGACATTCTGACCTTAAGCGGTCGTAATGATGAGTTTATGGCAAAGTTCGGTTACAAAGGATTTCGTTACGTCGAAATTAGTAGTAGTGCGGCAATTGCATTGGATAGTTCGGCTGTGACCGCTTATTTTATGCATAGTGATGTGCCCGCCATTGGACAGCTCAAGACGTCATCAGCGTTGGTCAACAAACTATGGGAAGCGACCAACAATGCCTACTTGTCCAATTTGATGGGCTATCCGACAGACTGTCCGCAGCGCGAAAAGAACGGTTGGACAGGGGATGGGCACCTTGCGATTGAAACAGCTTTGTACAATTTTGACGGGATAACAGTTTATGAAAAATGGATGGCGGATCATCGTGATGAGCAACAGGAGAACGGTGTCTTACCCGATATTATTCCAACTGGGGGATGGGGTTATGGTACAGCGAATGGTTTGGATTGGACAAGTACCATTGCCATCATTCCCTGGCAGATCTATCAGTTTTATGGAGACCCACGTGCATTAGAAGAATGCTATCTTAATATCAAACGCTATGTGGATTATGTCGACGGAATCAGCCCATCTGGGTTGACAACTTTTGGGCGTGGAGACTGGGTGCCAGTGAAGTCACAGTCGAATCTGGAGTTGACCTCCTCGGTTTATTTTTATGTGGATGCGACCATCTTGGCTGCTACGGCTAAATTGTTTGGATACACAGCAGATCAACAAAAATATGAACTGCTGAGCAGAAAAATTAAGACGGCCATCAACGCTAAATTTTTAGATGCTTCCAAGGGTATTTATAGCAATGGAACACAGACTGAACTGAGTGTTCCACTCTATTGGGGTGTGGTACCTGACGAAATGAAAGCCCGGGTTGCAGCCAACCTGAATAAGAAAGTGGAAGAGGCCAACTTTCACTTAGATGTAGGAGTATTGGGTGCAAAAGCATTATTGAATGCGTTAAAAGATAACGGTTATGCAACGACAGCCTATAAGGTTGCGGTACAAGATACTTATCCGTCTTGGGGATGGTGGATTGTAAATGGCGCGACAACATTGTTGGAGAACTGGGATTTAAAAGCAACGCGTGATATTTCAGACAACCACATGATGTTTGGCGAAATCGGTGGTTGGTTTTTTAAATCTATCGGCGGGATTCTGCCAGATCCTAAACAACCTGGATTTAAACATGTGCTTTTAAAACCCATCTTTCCCCAGGAACTGAAAGAATCTTCTATTTCTTATGATTCACCCTACGGTAAAATTGTTTCCGAATGGAAGTTAAAGGATAAAAAGATTGTTTATGATATCCAAATACCCGCAAATGCCACGGCGACATTTTATCCGCCGGATAATGTTAGCATTAGCAGTAGCGATGCCGTCCAATTGGAGGCTGGTAAACATAGGCTGGAGCTGGAACTCAAGTAATCATAGGCTCCGATCTGTTGTTTTATTGCCCCGACCGTTGGTATTATGCTCTTATCATGTTATGTATTAGAGTGCTTTTGTAAGTTTACCGAGCTGTTTTAATTTTAAAGCGAGTTCATTGCTCCAGGGTAAACCAATACAGAGACGCATGCAATGGTGAAATTGATCCTGTAAGGTGAAAATCCGCCCCGGTGAAATGCTGATCTGTAGTTTAAGCGCATAGTTATATAGCTTGCCTGTATCGATGTGTTTTGGAAACTCGACCCATAGGGCAAGTCCACCCTGTGGACGGCTAATTTTAGTGCCTTCCGGAAAATGGGCCGAAATGATAGCAGCGTAGCGCTGGTAGTTTTCCGTTAATGATCTACGAAGTTTACGCAGGTGGTTTTCATACTTTCCGGTTAATAGAAAATTTCCAACCGCCTCATTGATGATCGCCGTAGATGACAGGGAATGGATCAGTTTTAGTTTGATAATCTGTTCTTTGTATTTTCCAGGAGCAACCCATCCGACACGGAAGCCTGGAGCCAACGTCTTTGAAACGGATCCACACCAGAGGACATTGCCATCCCGGTCAAAAGATTTGCAACATTTGGGGCGTTGCGTGCCAAAATGGAGGTCGCTGTAGGTGTCATCTTCGATTAGCGGAATTTGGTGTTTTGACAGCAATGCCACAATTTCCCGCTTATGCTCATCCGGCATGCAATAACCCAAAGGGGTGTTAAAATTGGGGACCAGTAAACAGACTTTAATTTGGGGCAACAGATTTTTGAGGGCTTCAATGTCTATTCCTATGATGGGGTCCGTAGCTATTTCCAGCACCTTAAGCCCTAGACTGACGGCAAGTTGGAGGATACCCGGATAGCAGGGGCTTTCCAGAGCCAGTGTATCTCCAGGTTTGGTTAAGGCCATCAGACACAAAACTAAAGCATTCATACAGCCGTTGGTGGTAACGACATCATCTTCATTTAGATTTCCACCCCAGGCCAATGAACGTACGGCCACCATACGACGTAATTTTATATTGCCTTGCAAGGGTTCATATGCTGTGCCACCATCGCTGAGCTCCCGTGTAGCGAGGACGATTTCTTTTTTTAATTTTGCGGTAGGTAGGAGACTTCCGGAAGGAACACCGATTGAAAATAAGGTTAAGTCGCGACGTCCCATGGTTGAATACACCTTATTCATCAATTGATCCGGTTCTCTGTTGTTGGCGATTGGAATAGGTTGACTGGCTGCCGCCAACGGAAGTTGCAAATAGTTTGGAGGACTAACAAAGTAGCCGGATTGGGGCTTGGACTGTATAAGAGAACGTTCTTCCAACGCTAGAAATGCCCTTTTTGCGGTATTTATACTGATACCGTGTTCAGCGCTTAGGTTCCTCACCGAAGGTAGTTTTTCGCCAGCTTTTAAGACGCCTGATTTAATCTTATTGGCAATATTGTCTGCTATTTCATTATACAAATAATCTTTTTTCATCAAATTAGGATTAGTGTTCGTCTTTAAAGGTAACTGTGTCCATTGAATTATCAAAAACTGTGACTGTGCTTAATTCTTGTAATGGACGAACTTTGTGTAAAAGATTGATACATGGCGCAATTAAGTATAAGTAAATTACAGGAAAATACAACGAGCGGTTGGTTAAATGGTTTTATTGGTGTGGTATTATTTAGTGGTTCGTTGCCGGCAACACGCATGGCGGTTTTAGCTTTTGACCCTGTATTTGTTACATTAGCAAGGGCTTCCATTGCAGGCATATTGGCACTGATAACATTGATGGTTTTTAAGGAAAAACGTCCAGAAAGAAAGCAATTGGGGTCGCTATGCATCGTGGCAATAGGATGTGTCGTTGGATTTCCCTTACTGAGCGCTTTGGCTCTGCAGCACATCACGTCCGCGCATTCCATCGTTTTTATCGGTATTTTGCCCGTATCGACAGCCGTATTTGGTATTATACGCGGTGGCGAGCGTCCGAAGCCAATCTTTTGGCTGTTCTCTGCTCTAGGGAGTCTACTGGTGATCGGCTATGCGCTGGCACAAGGACTAACAGCCTCACCTTTAGGCGACGTTTTAATGATTTTATCGGTCATTCTCTGTGGTTTGGGCTATGCTGAAGGTGCAAAATTGACCAAGACGCTAGGGGGCTGGCAGGTCATTTCCTGGGCCTTGGTTTTGTCGCTGCCGTTGATGTTGCCACTTACCTTTGTCTACCTTCCATCGTCTTTTGACACTGTGCCTATCGGGGCCTGGGCCAGTTTAGCCTATGTGTCGATGTTCAGTATGTTTATTGGCTTTGTTTTTTGGTATAAAGGACTCGCCCAAGGTGGCACGGCGACCATCGGACAATTACAGTTACTCCAGCCTTTTTTCGGTCTGGCTTTAGCCGCCGGGCTTCTTCATGAACAAGTCGGTGTTGGCATGCTGGCCGTAACAGTTGCTGTTATTCTTTGTGTCGTTGGAACGAAGAGATTTGCCCGATAAATGCATTAGAAAAAAGAGAACTGGATTATAGGCTCTCTCGGAAAACGATAAATTTATTAACTTTAACTTTTAGGGTGTCATTCGAGGCGTATTTGATCGAATGATGTGTATTTATCTTGTATTGGCAAAGAAAACAGCGTATGATTTTACCGTTTGAACCTTATAATCCGATATGGAAAGCGAATTTTGACAGTATTCAACATGAACTTTTTACGTTGTTGAAACCAATAAGGTCGAGGGTTGATCACATAGGCAGTACGGCCGTTGAGGGATTGTCTGCCAAACCAATCATTGATATATTGATCGGTTTAGAGGAAGAAAACGATCTTGATCGTATTCCGCTCCTGTTGCGGGACAATTGCTATGTATATTATGAAAAATACAATGAGGATATGCCTTACAGACGTTTTTTTATCGCCCTGATTGATCGTCCTGAAGTATTAGGATTACCAGAGCAAATCGCACCTGGCGATGAAATTCCAGCACGATTGCATGACCATTCGTTACGAGTAGCACATATCCATAGCATACCCTTGCAATCAAAACACTGGTTGCGCCATATAGCCTTTCGCGATTACCTGCGTGCGCACGACAATGTAAGAGATCGCTATCAGGCACTCAAAGAAAAATTGGTACTGCAGCAATGGAAAGATGGTAACGATTATAATGATGCGAAAGATGAATTTTTGAAAGAGCATGAAGCAAAAGCTGTGGAGTGGTACAATAAAGGTTGCGGAACAATAGAATGGTATTACAATGAGAACCTTGGACAAAGCAGCGTGGATGGATCGGATTAAATTGGTAAGAAATTAAGGTTATACTAGCTAAATTTAGGTATGAATACATTATTGGAAGAATTTGAGCATATTATTCAGAAGTTTTCTTCGCAAATTTTGGAAATAAATGATGACGATTTTAATCGCAAATTAGAACCAGATAAATGGAGCAAAAAAGAGATTCTGGGTCATCTAGTCGATAGCGCTTTTGTTAATTACCAACGGTTTATAAGAGCTCAATTTGAAGAAAATCCAAAAATATACTATGATCAGGTAGCCTATTGTGCATCTGCAGGTTACCAACATGCTGAGACCGAGAAATTATGCAATCTATGGCGATCGGTAAACGAACAATTGTTGTTTTTGTTTAAGCAGGTAATTGCGAACAAATTGATTCAAAGGACTTGTAATGACCATAGCCTCGAATTTTTAATGCTTGACTATGTGGTGCATTTGAAGCATCACAGAAATCAGATTTTGTCCGAATAAAAAAATTTAGGAAAGGATAGCATGAGAGCTCTTTGTTCAGGCATCAGTAAATTTAATAGTCCATAAAAAATAAGGGATGGAGATACGGAAATTGAAAGCGGGAGATAGTGCTGACTTATTAAAGGCAATTAATGGAGCTTTTGCCGACTATATTGTACCATTTCAGTTAGACGCATTGCAATTGGAGTCGAAGATCAGAGGCGAGGATATTTTAATGGACTTGTCAGTTGGTGTTTTTGACGGAATACAACTGGTAGCTTTTATTATGCATAGCATGCGAGAAATTGAGGGTAGTAAAGTGATCTACAATGCTGGTACAGGTGTTTTGCCCGCCTATCGGAACAGCGGATTAGTCGGTGAAATGTACAGATTTATGCAGCCATCCTTCAGAGAGTATCGCGTGAAAAAATTACTATTGGAAGTGATAGAAAGTAATCGACGTGCTATTCGGGTATATGAAAAAAATGGTTTTGTTAAAGGCCGTAGATTACTGTGCTTTGGAGGAGAACTTCATGTAAAGATGGGTGCTTTATCTGGCAGAACACAGCCTATCCGTATACAGTCTATCCATGACTTTTCTTGGGATATTTTGCAGTCTTTTTGGGATGTTGAACCCAGCTGGCAAAATAGAAGTGAGCGTAGTGAATTAATTCAGCTTAAAGGGTTGGGGGCATTTATTGGCTCCGATTTGGTGGGATATATCTTGTTCAATTCGTCCAATAGACGGATCTACCAAATTGCGGTAGCACAGCCGCATAGGCGGAAAGGTATTGCAACACAGCTTTTATCCGAGCTGAAAGTGTTTGTGTCCAGCGCAAAGGTACAAATTACTAACGTTGATGAAAAAGCCAAAAACTTGCAACTATTTCTACAAAGACAAGGCCTGGTCAACACAATCAACCAGATTGAAATGGTCAAGATGATTTTCTGATAATATCAATTAAAAATTAAAGTATTTCATTTACGATCAATAATTGTGAAAACAAATGTTGTTGTAAAAGTGTTGTTTAACAAAAGGTTAGATAGGATGTGCTATTAAACTGTCCATTATAATTCTATTTACTGGTGTAATTTTACCATCCCTCGGAAAAGACGCTCTTCAACAATTTAAACGACACTAATTTTTAAAACATATGAAATCGAAGTCATTTTTAATCGCAATTGTCTCAAGCTTATTGTTGTTGGCTTGTAGCACTTCAACAAGGATAACAGATATCTATAAAAATAGAGACCTTACTCCCAAACAATATCAAACAATATTCATTATTGCAATGACAAACCACGCTAAAGCAAAGGAGGTCATTGAATCCAATTTGGCAGAAGCAGCTTCCATGCATGGCTACAAGGCTATTAAAAGCAGCGACGTTTTTAAACGGACGTTTACCAAAGATGAAAGTCAAAACAAAGATTTAGTGATGAAAGCAGTACACAGTTTGAATGCAGATGCCATTTTCACTGTTACCCTGATCGACAAAGCCAGCGAGACCCGATATGTACCGGGAAATGGGCCTTATATGCCTTATCCGAGATTTGGTTGGTATGGTAATTTTTGGAGCTATTACTCCCATTGGTACCCAATTGCATACGATCCTGGTTATTACACGACGGATAAAATGTACTATCTGGAAAGCAATCTATATGATGTTAGCTCCGAACAACTGCTTTGGAGTGTACAGTCTGAAACGATCAACCCTTCCAGCTTAGCAGATTTTTCTAAAAGTTATACAAAGGCGCTCGTAAAAGCATTGGAAAAGGATATTGCTGCTAAATAGCCATTGATAAAAAGTATGCTTTAAAAGCTAGCTTCAATTTAAATAATGTATTTGTGTAAAAATATTCTTTATAACACCGATTCAGTACCTCGTAAAGGCGTTTTATGGTGTAATAATAAACTAAATTGCATTAATATTGTTATATTGGCAAGCAATAAAGTTAGCTCAAATCAGATGAGGTACAAATTATATAGAGAACAGCAATTGACCTGCGATATGGATACCGCATGGGCATTTTTTTCGTCACCCATGAATCTTTCAGAAATTACTCCAAAAGATATGGGTTTTGTAGTCACCTCAGACTGTGATCAACAAGAAATTTTTGAAGGAATGATCATCGATTATTTGGTATCTCCGATTCTTCGGTTTCCGCTGAAGTGGAAGACCAAAATAACGCAGGTGGAAAAGAATAAAAGTTTTACTGATTTCCAACTAAAGGGACCTTATGCCTATTGGAATCATTTTCATGAATTTATTCCAAACGAAAATGGGGTACTCATGAAAGACAGGGTTGACTATGAATTGCCTTTGGGGATTCTAGGCACAATTGCGCATGGAATTTTTGTTAAAAGGAAGTTGGAGCGAATCTTCGATTACCGTCATCAGGTTTTAGAAAAATTATTTAATCAAACTCAGAATTAGTGGTAACGAATCTATTGCAGTTCACGTGACCGAAAAGAAAGAAGTAGTCTACAATGAAGAAATTTTATCAAATAAGCAATGGAGTTGCTTTGGTCATCACTGTGATCATTAATTACCTATCCAATACGGGGATTTTTAATGGGGAGACCATGGCAACAATTTCTGCTAAATATCAAAATCTATTTACACCTGCGGGATATGCCTTTTCCATATGGGGTCTCATTTATTTGGGGTTGTTTGGATTTGTAATTTATTTTGGTCCTTTTGTCAGACAGACAAATGAAAAAGATAAAGTAGTTTTAAAAGTCGGATGGTGGTTCTTGATTTCTTGTCTAGCAAATAGTTTATGGGTCATTACCTGGTTGTATGACTATACCTTTTTAACTATTTTATTGATGGTCTTACTTTTTGTGTCGCTATTAAAGATAATTTACTATACACAAACTATTGCGTTTCATGCTGCACGCAGCAAGCGTATATTTCTTAAGATCCCTTTTCAACTTTATGCAGGGTGGATTTCTGTCGCTTTGATTGCCAATATTGCAGCCTATCTGACGAAGATAGGCTGGGGAGGTTTTGGATTATCAGCTACCATGTGGGCTATTATCATGTTTTCAATTGCATTAATTCTTCACTTATTGATGATCTGGCAACGTCATTTGCCGGTATTTGGACTTGTCGCCGTATGGGCTTTAATAGCCATTGCAGCTGCTAATAAATTAGTTAATAGCACTGTATATGCAGCGGCTATAATGGCAGCCATTATTGTTTTGCTAAATGTAATTGTGTACTTTATTCAATATCGTAAGCGACAGCCTTTCTAGTCCTTGCCTAATAAAGTGCATGATTCTGTTGGCAATCGAATTTTAAGCTTTCCATAGTAATGCAGCGAAACCAACTATTATTTTATTGCTGATTTTGCAATCAATAGCTTTTGAAATTCTTTTCCGATAAATGGATTGATGACGTGCTGAAATCCTTTTTGCAATGTAAAGACAGTGATAGTCGCATCAGACTCCGGCGAATAGATCACATCTGTTCCCCACCAACCCCCATGATAGTAGGCGTTGAATCCCATGTCAAAATGATAAATTCCCAAACAATATTTAGATTTATCCGACGAAAGAACATAGGTATGCATCGCTTCTAGAAGCTTTTTATCCTGAATGATTTTCCCGTTAAATAGATATTGGAAAAACAGGGAAGTCTCTTTGGCTGTTGTTGCGATTCCGCCGCCTCCGTACAGATCCCAGGAAGGATCAATAGCATAAGAGTCCCAGTTGTATTTGTTAGCGTATTGATGGGCGAGTGGCAAGGTGCTTTCAGGATAATGCTCTAAGTTTATAAACCATGTCTTTGTAAGATTTAATTCTTTGTATTTCAGTAAATTTCGAATAGCTGTATAAAATGGCAGATGCGTTTTTTGCTCAATAATCTCGGTGAGGAGCAAATAATTAATATCAGCGTAACTAAACTTTTCCCCGACAGGCTGTGGGCTCCCGATATCGATGGATCTTCTGATCTGCTCGTCTTTTTTCCATTTATATTTAGGATGCTGATTGACGAATTCAAAATAAGCTTCATCTACATAATCTTGAATTCCCGAAGTATGTGACAGCAAGTTCTTTATAGTAATTCCTGCTAGATTATAGCCATCGCTTTCAAATAGGTGACGTGTTTTTTTTGATAATAAATTGGCAATCGGTTGATCAATAGAAAATTCACCTTTTTCTACCAATCTTAGCATTGCTGCAGCAACATAAGGTTTTGTGTTGCTAGCAATCAAAACAGGCTGTTGGTCTTCCAGCGCTTGGTTCGTGCTGGTATCTGCTACTCCTCTTGCATAACTCCAGGAAATATTGTATTTCGGCGCTTCTACATGAACAATAATCCCGATTGCATCTTTATTTTTATCATAAATAGAATCTACTTTATGCTTAAAAACTGGCTGTAATTGAGCCCATCCGATTAATGGAATAAACATGGTATTTAACAACACGATTTTTTTCATATATTCTTTTCTAAACGTGTATCTCAGATCCAGAAACTGTCTGAGCATTGCTAAGTATATTTCTTTACTACTTCACTAACAGACGCCACTGCACCTGCAAAAGCATTGATCCTACAGCAGGGGTAACGGATTTTGCTTCCTGTTGCGCTTGTGAAAATAAGAATTAAAATAATAATCTTGATGGTGAAAAATGTAAAATAGCACATCAGTTTTATTTCTTGTCGTATGCAAAGTCTTTTCAATATATAAAATGTTAGATTTATGGTGTAAAAGAAGCTTATCGTAAGGATATGAGAAAAGTAATTGCAGCATTCAATATGACCCTTGACGGGTTTTGTGATCATACAGCAGGCATTCCCGATGAGGAAATACATCTTCATTATACGCATCTATTAAATAACGCTGATGTCATTTTGTATGGTAGGATTGCTTATCAGCTTATGGAATATTGGCGGCCTTTTGTGAAAAGTCCCTCAGGTGAAAAATCAATGGATGACTTTGCATTGGCTATCGATAAAATTCCAAAAGTTGTTTTTTCAAATAGCCTGAAAAATATAGACTGGGCAAGTGCAAAATTGGCCGATGGTATACTTAAAGATGAATTATTGAAATTGAAACAGCAATCCGGTAGGGATATTTTGGTTGGGAGTCGAAGTTTAATTGTACAGTTGTTGAATCTCAATTTGATCGACGAATTTCAACTGTGCATTTATCCTGTTGTTGTAGGACAGGGGCTTTCACTTTTTGAAAATATAATCGATAGAAAAGTTTTTAAATTATTAAAAACAAAGCCTTTTTCTGGCGGATCAGTCCTCTTGTACTATCAATACAGTCCAACACCTACTTCCCTATAAACTATTCCATCGGGAAATATCGGCAACACAGCGGGAAATCCAGATACCTGCAGCTCCTCTGATGAAATTTACATTTGTAATGTAATTTAAAAAGAATTCATTATGAAATATAAACATTCAATTTTGTGGGCTATAGCAGCACTCCCCTCGCTAATTACCGCTTGCAAAAGAAATGATGCTATGCCATCGATGTCGGAGACGACCATCACGATAGAAAATGTATTGGATTCGAAACCATTGGTCGAGTCTGGTCGTTTTAAAAACAATGGTGCTTCGCCAGTGATTATGCCTGGTGAAGCAATTTCAATTAAGTTTTCTGCAGCCGAGGGACAAGCGCTTAGCTTTGCAACGATGTATGGTTGGTCGAATGATTTGTTTTTTGCTCCAGAAAATCCTGGCATAAAGCTGTATCAGGACAATGGAACTCCGGTTGAGGGCGATGTTTCGGTACAGATCAAATTATGGGATAATGGTACTCGTATCAATCAGAAACCAGGCGCAGCTGTAATGCACCCGGGAACCACAGAAACTGCTCCAAAAGCTATTAGCGAAGTAAATGGAACCGATGCACAGGGCAATACTTATGCTGCAGCTTCTACTTTAATGAAGGCAACACTTCATTATGAAGGGAATTCCAATTTTACACTTATAATCACGAATACCTCTGGCGATACGAGCAATCCGACTCCCTTCAGTCCCGGAGTTTGGGCGATTTCATATATCGCAGGAGGCAAGCTGATAAATTCTAATCCATTATTTGAGGCAGGAAAACCAAGTGCAAATGGCATGACAAATATTGCGGAAATGGGAGACAATAGCGTTTTAGGAAATTATATCAATACACAAACAGGTATTTTTACACCATTATCTCCGGTTTTGGTAGTGTTGTATAAAGGCATCGAAAACCCGATATATAAAACCGGTGAAAATGACCGTGGAAAAGGACTGAAAGATTTAGCGCAAAAAGGTGATGCATCAGGCCTGGCGACTTATCTTAAAACACTCGCAGGTGTAAAAGCTGTTTATATCCTTCCGGCGGCTAGCTCAACTGTATTACTTCCTAAAATCGGAGCGCAGGCGGGAAGTAGCGTTTCGCAGCAGTTAAGTGTAGCAAGTGGAGACCGAATTGCCATTGCAAGCATGTATGGGCTTTCCAACGATTGGTTCTTCGCCACAAAAGATAATGGAATTGATGCAACAGTAAAAGGAGATGTATTCTATTCAATCGGATTGTTTGACAATGGGACAGCGATTAATCAGTTTCCCGGAGCCGGCAATGAGCAAGCAGGATTAGGCGGCACTCCTGCGACAGAACGTAAACCTGTTATAGAAGTGCCTAATCCAAATGGGTTCACCACACTGCCATCAATTTCCAGCATGATAAAAGTAACAATCAACTAATTTTTGAGTCCGCTTATACGTACGAAAATCTCATGGATATTATTGTCCTTACTGGAGACAGGACAATCAGCAACCTATTACATGCGGGGCTAAAGTATCGATTGAGTTTCCATGGGGAAAAAGTATAGATTCAGTTTAATAAGTAGTAAATGTGTTGTAAAATGAAAAATTATATAAAAACAAAATTAGCTGCGTTTATTGCGTTGCTGTTATTCACGACGTGCATCGCAGGCATAGCCAATGCGCAAGAGCCTTCTCGCATGAGTAAAGCTGACGTCGTGATACATAAAATCGAAATGAAGGAATCCCCTTATCATATTCCGCAAAATCCGGAAGACATCAGCCCGCTATTGTGTGGAGAAAAAATACCGATGGCCGTATTGTTTGACGTTTCCGGTAAACGATTTGATCTCAATAGGGCGATTTCCCAAAAACCGACCATTTTGGTTTTCTACCGCGGTGGCTGGTGTCCTTATTGTATCAGACAACTTTCGGGCTTACAAGAGGCCTTTTCAGGATTGGAAGAAATGGGGTATCAGTTGATTGCCATAAGCACAGACGAATCTGAAGGACTAATGGAAGCTGCAGCAAAAGAAAAATTAAGCTATACACTTTTATCGGATTCAGATCTTGCGCTGTCGAAACAAATGGGGATTGCATATAAAGCTCCAAAAGACTATTGGGAGATGCTTCCGAAAACAACTGGAGGTAAGGACAGCGAGTTATTGCTCCCAGTGCCATCGGTTTTTATAGTCGATCAAATGGGAACCATACACTTCGAATTTATCAATCCCAATTTTAAACAGAGATTGTCCTCCAATCTGCTGCTTGCAGCTGCAAGCAGCATTAAAGAAGACCTTTAAATTTCTAGTTTTTGGGTCGTAGACTCTTAAGAAAATGATTAAATTTAAGCGAATTGAAATGCTGTAAGTAAACGACAACATGATTAGGGAGTATAATGATAACGTGACCGCAGCACGGTTTGTGATGCATAGTGACAACAACCAGTTTTCAGGTAGGGGACTTCGAAGTGCGGGTTCTCTGCCTATCAACACATTTATCTACAACAAGGGCGGCGAACAGAAAGTGACGATCGATGAGATTAGCTATACGATGCCAGCAAGGTGTATACTTCCTTTGGTTTCCAATCAGCATTTTGTATTTGAGCAGCCCGATGCGCTGACTGCCTGGCAGTTTAATAGGGAGTTCTATTGTATCGTTGACCACGATGCTGAGGTCGGTTGTGTTGGTTTTCTGTTCTATGGTATTCGACATCCAATGTTCATTGTATTAAATGATACTGCTGTCGAAGAAATGTCTCATCTGGAGAATGTGTTTTCCAATGAGATGATGGTAAAAGATAATTTTCAGGGTGAAATGCTGCGCACCCTTCTTAAGAGAGTTATTATCAATACCACAAGAATTGCAAAGCTCCAAAGTGAAAGCCATCAGCTATTTCCCGACGAAAAAATGGATATTGTGAGAAAGTTTGCATTGCTACTGGAATGTAACTTTAAAGAGGAACATGAAGTCAGGTTCTATGCCGCTGCACTCAACAAATCACCAAAAACACTGAGTAATGTATTTGGTCTGTTGAAACAGTCAGCGCCATCTGTTCTTATCCGTAACCGAATAATTCTTGAGGCTAAAAGGTACCTCCATTATACCGAGAAGTCAGCGAAGGAAATAGCCTACGAACTTGGTTTTGAAAGTCCTGCCCATTTTAGCCGGTTTTTCAAAAAGTATTCTGGAACAAATGTTTCAGCTTTTAAGAACCTTTGATCATAATTCAAGGCGCGGGTTGCCGTTTAGAGAAAGACTATATTGTATGGGAATTTGATTTTATACCTTTCAATGAATATGCGATTAAGGTTTCCTTATGAAAAATAAGTGAATTTGCTCTTAAAATAAAACGTATGCCATTGGTAAGCTGGCGCTAGAAAATTGAATCCCAATATAACAAATTATTAATAGTCTGTAAATGAAGTTATTAAAACGATATTTTGTGTTGATAGGGATGATCATTGCATTGATTTTTATGTACATTGCAATTTCGATTTATCCGGGTGGGACGTACCAGAATGAATCATCGATTGGATTTGATTGGTCAAAGAATTTTTTTAGTAACTTATTTGGAGAAAAAGCATTAAATGGAGCCGAAAACACGCTAAATACTGGGCATTTATAGGTATGTTTTTCTATTCCATAAGCTGTGCTGTATTTTTTGTTCGTATGTCAAAAAAAATTCCAAATACAACAGCGTCAAATTTCATAAAGTATGTTGGAGTACTTACCATGCCCTTTACATTTTTTATAATTACACGCTTTCATGATTTGATGTTGGCTATTTCAACTAATCTGTTTTATTCATGCGTGGTATGTATTACCGTATACGTGCTTAAATCTAAACTCACTTTTTTTAAATATTATTGCGTGTTATGTTTATTCATCTTTTATTATGCAACCTATTTGTATGTTACAGGACAGTGGGATTTGCTTTCATTGATACAGAAAATAAATAATGGCAGCACCATTGTATTGATTATAGGGCTTGAGTATTTTACGGATCAAACCGATTTTTCAAAAAGTATAGGATGACCTATATTTTTCAAGAATTGTTTAAGCATTTCATGTCCTGCAACCAGACTACAAATTTCGCCCGATAATTTTCTTTGTTTTCAACAATTTGGGTGCTAACTTATGACCTATAAAAGCATTAAAAATGCAAATCGATTCAATGGTAAAAAACTTCATTTGTTTAAACTTTTTATTGACAATATCAGGATTGGATTGGTTTAATATGATGACTTTGTTTTAGCTAGTGATCCTCAAAGTTTATTAATCATTGGAGCTAAAATAGGAGAATCCAAATAATCAACAAACAGAAACGGAGCACAAAGAAAATGAAAAAAAGAATCTATAATCTAATAGTCGCTGCCCTAATTTTTGGATTTTTCACGGATTGTCACCAAAAAGAAAATAAAAATTCAAATTTTAATAAAGAAAACAGGTTAACATTTACTGAAAAAGAGAGTACAGTGTATGTTGAGAAGTTTGATGATTTTCTTGTTCATTTCTTTTGTGACTCAATATTTCAAATGAGCAGAATAGATTTTCCACTCAGAGGCATGTCAACTGAGTTTGTTTTTAATGAAGAAAAAGCAAGAGATTCAGTAGGAAACTTCTTTTTCATTAAGGACAGGAAATTTTATTGGACTAAAATGAATTGGACCTTCATCCAGTCCGCTATTCTTAATAATGTTGAAGATTATTCCTTTTTAAAGAAGAAAGGAGATAATTATTATGAGATAACCTATCGGTCAAAGTTGGACGACATTGTTTTATTTTTTAGATTTCAATCTGTGTCAGGACATTGGTATCTAACATATTATAGTTTTGAATGGAACTAGATAAATGATCATTTGGGGAAGAGCAAATTAATAGAGCTTCTTTTGACCATCATCAAGGGAGACTTTTTCTCAATATTTATGATAGGATAGATTTCGTTCAATGAGGCTATGTGATTAGATGGGAACTGACAACCTATCTTTTCTTGATACTACAATGGTAATTTTCTAACCAAAGGATTAGTTTTTTGCAGATGAATTGCATTTGTGATCTATAACTAGTAATTTGATTAGTATAAACCTAATTTAATAGTTATGGGAAAACGGTCAACTGCATTATTGGCTATCGTTTCATTCTTGTTATCGATGCCTTTGATAATCTTAGGGCAGAGAAATAACGGCTTTATTATTCAAGGAAAGATCGACACTGTTCCGAATGCGAAATATAGAATTATGTATAGAAATAATGAAAAGAAAATAGATGATTCGTTACAATTATCTGCGGATCGAACGTTTACTTTTCATGGTAGTATTGGTGAGCCGACGCGGGTTAATTTTATTATTGATAATGATTTCAATCCACGACGTGTAAAAGATCAAATTGTTTACTCATTTTGGGTTTCGCCGGGGGATACGGTAGACTTTCATGGTCTAACAGGTTGGCTTGTGGGCCCTAAAAGCAATTTGAGAATAGATGATAGCAAATATGTATTGAAAGGTTCCACATTGGATAAGATAGCAATTACCTATGGCGAAAACCGAAGAGCCATCTATTTATCAAATAAAGACCAAGAAAAAGCGACCGGACTAGAGGACAGCATAATAAGCAAATTTATCCAAAGTAACCCTAACAGTTTCTATAGCTTGTACCTTTTGAACAAATCTTTTTCGTCCTTGAGTAGACACCCCGATTTGCTAAATACTTTGTATAACGCATTGTCAACCGAGCAAAAAAATAGCTTCACAGGCATACTTTTGAACAAAAAGGTAAAGGCTCAGCCTCAGCTTGAAATCGGCAAAAGTCTTCCCATATTTGAGCTTGCAAACGATAACGGCAATCTCGTTAGTCTTGAAGACTTCAGAGGTAAATATGTTTTGGTGGAGTTTTGGGCAAGTTGGTGCGGGCCATGCCGCAAGGAATTTCCCCTTTTGCAATCTTTGTATAGCGAATACAAATCAAAAAACTTTGAGATCCTGGCCGTATCGATCGATGAATCACGTATGGACTGGCTTACAGCGATAAATAATGAAAAGCTTTTATGGACTAATGTAAGGGACAAAGGGGGCTTTAGTGGTGAACTTTATCAGATTTTTGGTTTAAAAGGAGTTCCTGACAACTTTCTTTTAGACAAAGAAGGAAAGATTGTAGCACGAAACCTTCGGAGTAGTGAATTAAAAAAAGTATTGTATAAATTGATTTCGGACAATTAGTTATAGGAAGAAGCAAACGTTTATTATTCTAAAATGACATAGATGAGACTGCATTACATTGATTCAGGTTTATTCCATTGCGGGATACAGAAGAAAATTTTATTTTGATCAATAGATGCCATATCATTATATTGTCACTCTGATAGAAGCTGAAAGGCCAGATAGTCATTCAGTTTTAAGTAGTTAGAAATGTTGTAAAGACTGCCAAAAATAAAACATATACAAAGTTGGGAATAAATTACGGACAGTTTGCTGGTAAAAAGTGTCGTGAACTTATGCAAATCCAGGAAATATTTAGAGAACAATTGGGCATGGACGGCTATCAACATTGGTTTTACGATGCTGAACTTGCACTCTTGCGGTTATACAATGACGATAAAGATCAATTGTATTTCAAATATATTCCTATTGGTACTTTTTCACTTATATCAGAAACGTGGATGTGGAGTTGGTGCAATGACCATTGTATCGAGCCTAATAAGGATATCACATTTGCAGTTAGAGAATTTGGAATCAAAAACGATTACCGAAAATTGACAGATGGAACTTTCCCGGCCGATGAGTTCGATTGTTGGGAATTTGCGGCGATATCTTTTGATCTTTTGGGCGGCATCGGTGTGTATAGGGTTTCCACCGAAAAGCTCCAAAACTATTTTCTCATTATTGCCGTTTTGGAGGAAGATTCTCGGGAAGTTATCAATTTTAACCAAGCAAAAGTTGAATGCAAAATCCATGGACGATCGAGACCCGCATTCGTTTGTAAGCATCTAAACTTAGAGGATCCCAAAGGTTTTGAAAAGGCTTTTGAAACATATAGAGGGATGGAACTTGGTGACGAAGACGATTTTCAAGCTTGGTGTGATAAATGTGAAAAGGTCAGGCTCAGAAATAATGGTTGGAACGAAGATGCTGAGAAATTCGCAAATATCAAACTTATATGTGAAGACTGTTACTTTGAACTGAAAAGCTTTAATTGTCATTGAAATTGATGGTTATCACCTCAAGTATAGATGCTTTAAAACCAGCCTTACAAAATTATTAGCTATGTTAAAAAAATTATGATGGAAAATCTAGAAGAAATAAAGATAGATCTTTTTCAGTTTATAAGGGATAAGTCTAGAATGGATGGTGAACCTATGTGTACCAAAACAATCGTATATGAAATTTAGCAAAGAAAATTGGAGGCCTCATGAATATGAAGAATGGCTCGAATTAAACCTTGATCTGATTGGTAATTTAATTTCTGACAACAAAGTAGTAAAAGCTTTAAACGACGGTGTTCCAGAATCATTTGCTCCGTTTTCAAGTTTTAATAGGAAAGAGAGCTTTATATACTTTCAAACACTAAATGATTATTTCGATAAGAATTTTGAAAATGGTTTAGAATATATTGTATTTGGATCAGACGGAGCTGGGAATCCTTTTTGTATTAATAAATTAAACAACAGCGAAATTGTCCTTTTAGATTTTGAACTGGAGAAGATTGTCTCAACAAACAGAAACATAGATGAGTTTTTGGATTCAATATTGGCCTACAGAATGTTTATTAACGTTGTACAATCAAAATATGGTGCGGAAGCTTTATTTGATAACTTGTACAGGCAAGAGGATATTGAGACACTCAAACAAAAATTCTCAAAAATAAACGCTAATTTGCTATCAAGTTCGGAATTTTGGAAGCAGGAAATTGAAGAATTGATTGTAAATAAAAATGATAGTCCGACAAGTTGAATTTAAGCGTATGAAAATCTGCGATCAACAAATTGTGTTTATAAATACGCGGTAATGAAGGGCATTCACGTAAAGTCAAAGCCTTCGAGTCCGAGTGAGAAATTAAAATTCTATTTCGAAACGTTGCCAAATTATGATGAGCAATAATATGATAAAAAATGAACCACAAAAATCTAATAGCACTAATTTTCATTGTAGTAAGCCAATTAGCGAATGCACAATTTGCAAAAATCGTTAATAAAGACGGGTATGTTGTTATTTATTGCGGAGATCTCCAAAAGTAGGCGGGATCAAACGTAATAACGTTGTTTTTTAAATATTTGTTATTGCTTTTGTCAAACCCGCTTGGAACTAAAGAAATGTACTGCAGATTGGGGTCGGCAGGCCTATATCTACTTTCTGTGTTAAACTGGCTTTTATTCGTGCATTGAATCCAGTATAAATTTTTTGCCATATAATAATCCAGATACCAAAGTTTGCTTACTTTGGACTCTGCGTTTAGCTTGAGCGATTGATTATTTTTTAAATGCTCCCTAACTTCTTCAATGCTCAGTAAATTGTTGTTGTCGTCCATCACAAATGTACCATGGGAAGGATCCATCCACAGCCATTTTTTTAGAGTTTCAGCATATACGCTATTGATCACATGGCAATCAGTATCTTTGTCGTCTTTTGGCATGCATGTAACATAGCGTGACTTAAATCCCATAGCGAGGTACATTTCATTTAACGTCATCGCTTTGTGCCGACAGTTGATACCCTTTCCCGTTGCCTTGTGGTAGTTGTAAAAATCAATTGCGTCAAATTCACATAGCGCCCAATTGCTGCCGTCATATTTAATGCTATTTGCCACGAAAAACATGATATTACGGATTTTGGAAATTTCGTCGCCATTACCAGCTATCGAGTCCAGGTTGAAAAAATTTTTTACTGCTAATAAATTACGATCGCTCGCTACCTCGTAGGTAAATATCGGCAAAGAGTCACTATTTGCTGAAACGTATCCTCCTGATTGCTGCAACAGGGTTAATTTATCGTATTGCTTCAGTTGGACCAATGCTTTTACAAATTTGCTTTCCTTTCGAATATTATCTAGATCCTGATCATTTAAAGCATTACGATAGTCGGTATATCCCCACAAAATTGCCTTTTCAAAACTTGAAACAGCTTGTTTTTTTTGATTGAGTAATGATTGTAAACAAGCAAGGTTGTAGTTTATATTCGCATTGATTTCACTTATCGTAGTTCGATATTCCTGCTTTTCTTTTTCAGATAGCTGTAAGCTGTCCATTTTGGCCGATATGGCATTTAATACTGTGGCTGCTTTTTGATAATCCTTTGCCGGGTAATAATTATTATATTCCTGTTCTAACTTCTTAAAGTCTGAGAGGAATTTATGCCATGTCGTAGAAGCTGTCTGCGCGGATACACAGGTGGTCAATAGCATGAAAAGAAGAAGGTTAAATAGTTTCATTGGAGGTTTTTAGTTAAAGTAAATAGTTTTATTTAATACCGGCAAAATAACTCAGAGGATGCTATAAAACGCAGCTTTTGTGTTTGCTTCGAGCTCCTGTAGGCGAAATTGATTAAATACCGGTTCTCCCAAAAGAATCGTAAAAGATTCCCCTTGTTTATTTGAAATGCCTTCAAAAATTTCAATCCACCATAGTGGAATATCATTGATCGATGTACCGAATACTTTTTCTGCAGGTGAATGCAGCGGTATTGTAATACTGTAATTTTCCAAATTGACGGTTTTATAATTTTTGTTGTGATAACCAAAATTAAGCGTTAGTATCCAGCCTAAGCTTGACATAGCACATGTATTAACAATTATCTTATCAGCATTTTGGTGGACGATAAATTATATATGACGCGATAATATGAACTCATTTATATGCTAAGCACGCCCATTTTCTATAATTATTAAACACTAATATATTTTTTGAGTACTTCGAGAAGGTCTGCCCGCCGTATTGGTTTGGGAAGAAAGTCGTTCATTCCGGATTCAAGACATTTTTCTTTTTCTCCCAGCACATTTCCGGCGGTAACACCTATGATCGGGATGTGTTGATATCTTGACAGCATTCTAATATGTTGTGTCGCCTCAATACCACTCATTATCGGCATCTGTACATCCATAATAATAAGGGAAAACTGCTTTTTCCTGCATTCTTCCAAAGCTTGTAAACCGTTTGCAGCTTCCGTTAAATGTATGTTGGGAGCTAGAGACTTCATTATCCTATTGTTCAGGACCATATTTACTGGGTTATCATCAACCAAAAGCACATCTAATTCCCGTGCAAATGCATGCGAATCTTTTTCTGGCTGATCCTGAATAATTTCTAATACAGTACTTCTGTCTACCTTTTTTAGGGTTTTGTATAGATCATGTGATTTTATAGGCTTCAACAGCAAATGTGTATTTTCTATTTTTCTAACTGAAGTAAGTATATCCAGTTCTTCCGAAGAAGAAGAAAGTACTATAAATGGAGCGATCTCCTTTCGCTGATTTAACAAGCCTTTTATTTTCTCAATTGTTTCCAATCCAGACATGATAGGCATATGATAATCCATCAAAATCACATCAAACCGCTCACCCTTCAACATGATATCCAGTGCTTCCATGCCGTTAGAAGCCAATGTGGATTTGATATTTTTATAGGTAAGCATGTGTTCAAGGATAATCCTGTTGCTTTCATTATCATCTACCACTAATGCCGTTTTAATAGCCGTTTCATCTTCTTCCTTCCATTCAGACTTTTCGTATGGAACCGTGAGATCGAAGAAAAATACAGATCCGCTGTCTATCTCGCTGTTTAGAGATAAATGACTCCCCATATAGCCCAAGATATTGTTTGAGATCGTTAGCCCTAGTCCCGTACCGCCAAATCGCTTGCTGATTGAACTGTTTTCTTGGGTAAAGGCATCAAAAATATATTTCTGTTTCTCAACAGGAATGCCGATTCCTGTATCTCTTACCGAGAAACGCAAAGCAATCGTATGATCATCCATGCGCAATTTCTCTACTTTTAGTTCGATCTCACCCTTTTCTGTGAATTTCACAGCATTCCCTAGCAGATTGATCAAGATCTGTTTTAACCTGGCTTCATCAATAAAAAGTGTTTTCGGGAGGCCCGGCTCAACGTTGAGAAGAAGTTCGATGTTTTTTTTCTGGGATTGATAAAGAATCACGTTGATGACTTGACTTAACATATCATACAAGTCACTTTTTTCGATCAAAAGTTCCATTTTTCCGGATTCTATTTTAGAAAAATCCAGTATATCATTGATGATGCTGAGCAGGTTTTCTCCTGATTCGTTGATGTAATTCAGATATTGTGTTTGTGTTTCATTCAGCGGTGTACGGAGGAGGAGGTCTGAAAATCCAATAACTCCGTTCAAAGGCGTACGGATCTCATGACTCATATTGGCCAGAAATTCGGATTTTGCCCTGCTGGCTATATCCGCAGTTTCCTTAGCGCTTTTCAGTTCTTCGTTTATTTTTACGGCATTTGTAATATTCTGTATGGAAATAATTATACCTCCAACCTCATCTTTTGTAAGATACCATGGCCCGACTTTAAGGTCGTAATGCTGAATTTCTTCTTTACCTTCCACCTTTACCGCAAAATCCCCATCGATGTACGTTTCTCCCAAAAGCGCACTCCTGTAAATTTTTTTTCTTTCTTCTGGAATATTAGGCGATATTGTAAATAGATTATTGCCGATAAGATCGACATTATTCATATTAAATTCATCTCGCCATCTACTACTTACAGCAACGTAGTTAAGGGCTTTGTCCAACATTGCCAATGGAATAGGAACATCGGTGGCAAAAGACTGCATCATAGCCTCCTTCTCGGCAACCTCTAGAAACATTTTTTTGAAGGCATCAATGTCCTGAATAATTCCAAAAACCCTGTGGCATATTTCATTTTCAAATTCGGGAATACCCTTTATCCTTACCCAAATCGTAACGCCGTCATTACGCATGAGTTGCAGCTCCTCATCAAAAGAAATTCCTTGTTGTACTGCTCTGTCAAATAGATATTCTATTCGCTCTCTATTTTTTCCTTCGTAAAATCCAAGGGCATTTTCAAAAGTTGGTTGGAAATTAATGTTAGTTTTATGAATTTCTCGCACACTTTGAGACCAAGTGAGTTTTCCGCTTTTCATATTGACTTCCCAGCCTCCCACTTGGGCAACCGCACTTGTTTCCTCGAGCATTTCCTTCGTATAAAACAGATCTTTTTCCAACCTGTCCCGGCGCATTATGTCAGATTTTAGTTGAATATAGACGAAAATGGTGACACCGATTGCCGCAACTGCAGAAAATATAATGAACAAAACGGTCCGTTTGGTGGAGTTATTCAGGTCTTCATTTTTTATAGCAAGCTGATTTTCTCCATGTTTTACAAATTCCTGAACAAGCATTCGACATTTATCCATGATCTGCTTGTTTTGTTCAAGCTCTTCTGGGGTCATTAATATACCCTTTTTACGATTATTAATCAGCGAGGCATATTCTTTCATCAGCAGGTCTGAGGTGTGCCGCAGTTCATGAAAGATATTAATTTGGAGTTTATCTTTAAGATTAAACCTTTCTTTGTCAGCAATAAGCAGGGGATATTCTTTCCCGCTTTTATCCAACGGTTCAAGAAATTCTTCCTTGCCGGTAAGCTGGTAACCCCGATTGCCAGTTTCAGCATTTAACAGCGTGTTTAAAATATCCTTTATTAAACTGATAGATTCCTTCGTTTTTAAGAGGCTTTGCCTACTTTCCATCTGCTTATGTATGCTAATATAAGAGGCTATAGAACCCGTAATCAGCAGTATTAAAGAGAGCATTACACCGATCTGAAGATTTCTAATAATTTTTTTTGGCATAGGATGGTTGTTTACTGTTAAGATACTAAAAAAGTAAATAATTACCCCAGATTTCCTATTGAATACTTTGAATAATAATCCAAAGGTGGACAATGCTACTATCGGCGCCAATAATATATTGCACTGTTAAGTTGTTATTTTCAGATATTTAATTCGATCATTAAACAACTGGAAATGATATCTCAAAACTTCGCATAAGCACCACTGTCAAATTTGTTTTGTGCTTTCAGGAGTTCGGAGATAATGTTTGGTAAATTCATATTTTCAAATCTTAGGAAGATTATTAAATGGTTGGTAATGTTCCGCCGTCAATTACGTATTCTGTCCCCGTTAGATAGCTGGCTCTTGGTGAAACTAGAAAGCCAACAAGTTCAGCTACCTCTGCAGGCTCTGCAGGTCTCCCGAAAGGGATCCCGCCCAGTGCATCCATTACGCCCTGTTGCGCCTCTTCTATAGTACTGTTCGAATTTCTTGCAATTTCGCCTAGCCAGGCTTCAGATGCGGTGGTATTGATCCAGCCAGGCGAAACCGTCAGTATGCGGACACCTTTAGGAGTAACCTCGTTCGATAAGCTTTTGCTGTAGTTCCTCAATCCAGCCTTTGCCGCTGCGTAAGGTAATGTTGAATCATATAAGGGTAATTTGCCCTGAATAGAAGCAATGTGGATGATCACACCGTTTTTGCGTTCTATCATCTGCGGTAAAAAGCTCCTATCTAGACGGATCGGAGCCAAAAGGTTAGCTTGCAGTGTCGATTCCCAATCCTCATCACTTAACACAGCAAATCCTCCTGCGGGGGTAGAAGATCCGCCAAGGTTGTTTACCAAGATGTCTAGTCTACCATAGCTCGAAAGCACTCCGCTCACCACTTTTTGAGCCCCTTCTGCTGTACTCAGATCGGAAGCAATGAAATGCAGCTTGCTGTTTTCCAGGTCGGGGACGTTTCTTGCGGTAATCACAACTGTTGCTCCAGCTTGTAATAGTCTTTCCGCGATTGCTCTTCCAGTGCCTTTTGTACCCCCTGTTACCAAGGCAATCTTGTCTGATAATTCGTTGTTGAAATTAAATTGTTCCATTTTTACAAATTGTTTATAGGACAAAATTGAGGTATAAAACCAGCCTGTGCAAGTACGGCATTACGATTCATATAGGGATAAATTTTTCCCCTATTGTACAAATCGGAACATACCTTTAATTTTGAAAATATGTATTAGAGAAAAATAATTCCGAACCTAAATTGCGGTCTCGACTTGATAGGTGAAGTGCTTTACGGAAAATGGAAAATACGCTTGCTCTGGTTTATTGACCAGGGACATAAAAGACCGAGTGAATTGCAGCGTAAGATACCAGACGCCTCCAGACGGGTGCTGAATATACAGCTGAAAGAACTGGAAGATCATGAGGTAGTCATGAAGAAAATATATCCTGTCGTTCCTCCAAAAGTTGAATATTCGCTTACAGATTTAGGGATGAGTTTAATACCCATAATTTCCGCATTAGGACAGTGGGGTGATCAAAACGAAGATAGACTGCGGACAATAATTTTAAAAAGAATTTTAGGATAATACCCCTAATTGCTCTAGTCGGTAAAGTATTTTAGTTTATACAAAATTTCTCTTTTATTTTCTTGCAAAGAGCAAGAAAATAAAATCATTAAAAAATGCAGTAATCAAGACGTTGGCTAGTAAAAATAGCGTGCTATTATTTTTGTTACTGGAGGGGAGAGCAATTGGTTACTCAATTTAATCTATAAAAAACGGCCGAATATAGGTTCGACCGTTACTCAGGAAAAGCTCCCGAACATGGGCATTACTCCAATCTTTTTAATCTGAACAATAACTGTTGGACAGCTTCTTGCGCATCATCAATAATGGATTGTGAGAAGTTTTCCTTAAAAAGTCCTTCTCGTTTGTTTTCAACTTGCTTGTAAAAATCCTCAATGTATTTGATGTAATTAGCCGGTTTTGACGTTTGGGGAATCACGATATCAAGTGTACCTTCCAATGAAAAAGTGGTTTCCACCAGTCTGTCTGTAATATCAATAAGAGACTCAATCGCTTGGTCTAAAGAAATATGAGCCTCATAGCTCCCTTTTCCTGTTATCGACCAATGGGTCAGCTTCAATGCGTTTCTGAATGAAATCATTTCACCTAAAAAGTTCGCAATTTCCTGTTTTGAGTTCTGTTGTTTTTTTGCCATGATATTTTACTTTATTTAAGTCACATTTTTGATTATTATAACAACAACCTAGTGGTCAAAGTTTCTAATTTATTAGAAAAACCGCTAGTGATCAAGAAATCAAGGATATCCGGATTTTCGACTGTATAGTTTTGTGTGCCAGTAGGGCCTACCCAACGAAGTCGGACGAAATTACGAGATTGTACTATACTTTTAACTAGCCAATACGTCGTGAATACTGGATGTAATTTCATTTAAATCAAAAGGTTTCGCAATAAATCCGTTTGCGCCAAGTCCTTCGGCAACATCGCGACCATCTACACTGGCGGATAGAACAAGGATAGGTATATTTTTGATTTCGGGTGTATTGCGTATGATTTTAATCAGCTGGTCGCCCGAAAGCACGGGCATCCAGAGATCCAATAACAAAAGATTTGGCTGATATGCTATGAGCTGTTTGGTCAGATTTGTACTGTTTGTTTCGCTTAAGACCTGGTAACCCTCCAGATCCAAGAATAATTCCAGCATCTCAACAATGCCTTGGTCATCGTCACGGATCATTATTTTCTTACTTTTCATCGTTTTCTGTCCTCATTATTGGTAATGTGAAATTAAAAGTAGAACCTTCTCCGGGTTCGCTTTCTACCCAAAGGGTTCCGTTGTGATGCGTTATGATCTCGTGCGAAACATACAGTCCAATACCTAATCCCGGAAATTTCTTTTGGGTATGGCCGGCGCGAAAGAAGCGCTCAAATATTTTTTGCTTGTCGACATTTGCTATTCCCATGCCATAGTCTCGTACAGAGATCTTGACAAAATTGGCAACCCTGTGAATGGCAACGTCGATTCTATTTGAACCCGGTGAATATTTGATCGCATTGGACAACAGATTATTGATTACCTGAATAATTTGTAATTCATCGCCGCTAACTGTAGCATCTGTGGAGCCTAATAGGTTTATTTTGTAACCAGGTACACCTACCATTATATTGTCAATGGCTTCCCGAATTGTATGATCTATGGCAAATGGCTCCATGTGGAGCTCAATATGGCCAGACTGTATTTTTGAGGTGTCTAGTAATTTAGTAATCAATATATTCAGTCGATCTATATAGGCCGAAATTTTATCCAGTGTACTGACAAATTTATTGTCGGAATGGTCTATACTAAGTCGTTGCAGAATCTGTACAAGCCCCTTAATGGTCGTTAGGGGCGTCTTTAGTTCATGACTAGCGACGGACAAAAAATCGTATTAAAGTAGATCCTGTTCTTTTTTCTCGGTGATGTCTTCAATGGCGATCAGGATACGGTCTTTATATTGCCCTTCAAACTCTATGCGATAGGCATTTAATAGCATCACTTTGCGGCCGATATGCGGAAATACATGTTCTACTTCGTAATCAATTACGGGATTGCTGGTTGGTAAAATATGCGTAAGAAGTTCCTTCAAGGAGGGGATATCCCATTGCTTATTGCCCAGATCAAACAATAATTTTCCTACAGTCTCTTCTGAGGAGACGTGAAATGATGTTAAAAAATGTTTATTTGCACTCAGCACAATATAATTGCCATCGAGTACTAGAAGACTTTCGCGAACCGTTTCAATCATGCTCGAGAGGAAGCTTTCCTTCTCCTGCAATTCTTTGGTTCGTTGCTGTATTTTGATCTCAACATTGTTTTTTTCCTCCCGGAGTTCGTGTTCGGCCTTTTTACGCGAGGTAATATCATTTTGAACACCAATAAAGTGCGTCACCTGGCCGGCCTCATTCTTCACAGGTGAAATGAAAAGCTCATTCCAAAAAAGTGTTCCGTCTTTGCGTTAATTGCGAATTTCGATCTTACATTCTTCACCATTTTTGATACAATCTTTGAGGATGTAGCGTTCAGGTTGAGAACGATCCTGCGCTTGCAAAAAGCGACAATTGTGACCGATAATTTCATCGTGTGAATAACCACTGATGTTTTCAAAGGCCTTATTGCAATAGATAATCGGATTATCATGCTGCAAATTATCGGTGATAATAATGCCTGAATAAGCAGAATTTAAAGCCTTAAGATATATATTTAATTCATTAATGCCTGACGCACGTTTTCCCATATAGTGTTGTATTCCAAATATCGTTGTCCAATTTAATCTATAAAACTAAAACCAATGAAAAACAGCCTGTTTTTTTTGAAAAACACGTATAAATCCGCGTCAGGAGTTTAGCTAGCACGTGGTACTGTACACCAAACAACATAAACTGAGTGTTGGTAACATATGCTAATATTGCCTAAAATATTACATACAAATTTGTTAGTAACGTACATTCAGCGGTATATTGTAGTAAATGTATGACTTCTAGTTAATTTTACTTGAAATTTTGATAGCCTACCAAAAAGATTCTCGGAATACGCGTGATACCGGCAATGATTTTCTATAAAAACATAAATCATAGTAAAGAAATGAATACAACTAAATTGACTCCTGAAATAATTAAAATAATTGAAAACCTGAACAAGCTTCATGTGTTTGACGGCATAAATTCATTAGAAATAAAGCTGCAAAGGATATGAGGCAATGGCATTCGGCTCAGCGGCAAAAAAGAAGCAGTGAAAATGTTAGAAGAATTTAATATTCGTAGCAAGAATCACGAAATTCCTGTGAGAATACACCGACCCAATGAAATTATAAATGAAAAATCACCGGCCATCATTTATCTTCATGGCGGTTGGTTTATTTCTGGAAGTTTTGAGACGCACGATGCTATTGTCTGTCAATTGGCCAACGCTACGGGTTGTGCCATTGTTTTTGTGGACTTTCGACTGGCGCCAGAGTATCCTTTTCCGGCTGGTTTCGATGATGCTCAATCAGCGACTGAGTGGATCGTTAATAATTCGGACTCTTTAAACATCGATAAAACTATGATTGGAATTATTGGCGACAGTGCGGGGCAGCTTTAACCGTAGGAGTTTCGACAAGGCCTGGTGAGCATTTGAGGTTTCATGTGTGATTTATCCGGCAGCTGATAATCAATTAAGTACAGTCAAAGAAAGACTATCAAAATGGTCCGATTATTAATAAGGAGGAAGGAATAAAAGCCTGGAATTGGTATCTAACCGACCAAATGGATCAACAGAACCCCATAGCAATTCCTCTTTTGATTGAATATTTTAAGAATACGCCTCCAACGTTGATTTTATTGACTGAGCACGATCGGTTGCGGGATGAAGGAAAACAATTGGCAGAGAATATGAAAACCTCCGAAATTCCAGTCAAAATTACTCATTACAAAGAGATTGCCAATGGTTTTTTGCATATGGGAGCTGTTTTAAGAGAAACCAGAGAAGCTTTTCGGGACATCGCAGCATTCACAAAAGAAAACTTAAAATAATCTTCCGAAAAAGTTACTTCAATATCGTGTAAGGTATTTCTGAAACCGTCCTCAACAAGGGCTAGCATATGACCATACGATCGATTTGCCAGTTCTGAACAAACTTCTCCGGACTGTCCTGAAAGCTTAATACATTGTAGCAAAAATTTCTTCTGTGGATTTGATTAAACGATTTTAGGTTGTCCATTGTTCTCAGAATAACTGTACAAAAACAGTACAAAAAAGGTTGAAAACGTAAAAAGCAAAATATGAATGGATTTAATAAAAATATGTTGGGCGGATTGATCGGTGCGCTCGTACTCAATGTGGTCCATAGTGCTGCCAAGAGATTCGATCCCAAAGCTCCAGAAGTGGATAAAGTGGGCGAAGAAGCGATGCAGAAAACGGTGCGCTTTGCTGGATTTAAACCGCCAAAGGGCAATGCATTGGTGGCGGCAACTTTTGGGGCAGATGTAGCTTCCAATGCCATGTTATATACCCTCATCGGATATGGAGGTCAGAAAAATATGCTGCTCAAAGGAGCGTTGCTCGGAACGGTAGTTGGTCTGGCAACACTGACTATTCCAGAACAGGCCGGACTGGATGCCAAGCCAATAAAAAAGACTGATCGTACCAAGTTTATGACCTTGGCCTGGTATGTGATCGGAGGAGTGGCCGCTGGTCTAGCCATGAAAGCGATGAGCAAGAGTTAGGAAAGACTAGAGTTGGTAAATTTATCAGATTACATTGTTCAATGCATGCCCCTTTAAGCGCCAATCTAAAATGAAAAAACATCTTTTTTGATCTAGATCATCGTTTTAAGCCGTCGGGAAAATTGAAATTTGAATAGCTTTCAATAAGGGAAGTCTATCAGATTAAAAGTAATTAACGAAATAGGAATAGATAGTTTTATCGCTACCGGAGCATATGATGGTGGGTTGAGTTCAGCGGAAAATATAACAGCAATGAAAGCCCTATTGTCAAAGATAGCGTTTGCAGATCAGGCAGGATTGCATGTCTTCGGGCTCGGGGAGCATCATAGAAAAGAATTTTTAGATGAATCAAAGCCAGTAGGAGTAGCTCGTCATCTTTAGTATTTCCTGCAAATTCAGCTATTTGGATTGCATTGCTATAGTTCACGTAAAAGGACTTACAGGTGACCAGGGATTATTGACCACCGGGTTTTGTATTTAAGTATGAGAAGGCTTTAATTGAAGATAAGGCAAAAGCAATAGCGCAAATGTAGATAGCTCAAACCTTTTAGACTTTGGCTTTGTTCACTTTATGGATGAATCGGTTAAACTCTTTCGCAAAATGCCGATTACATCAATTTATCAATAAAGGTTATAAAAGATTACCGAAACTTTAGGACTTTGCCATTTGCACTGACCCTTACACATTTTGGAAATCAGCTATGTCTGTCATTATTTTAAAAAATGGTATGAAAAAAGCAGCAAGTAAAAAGATTCGACCGTTGCAAAAGCAAAAGCGACCCGGATTAGAAATAAATATGACACCAGTTCCTGACACTTCGCCGTTAAAGTATCCTGCAGAAGGAAAATTGAAAAATAAGGTAGCATTAATTACTGGAGGAGATAGCGGCATTGGGAAAGCTGTAGCTTTGTTATTTGCCAAGGAGGGAGCTGATATTGTTATTGCCTATCTTAGTGAAACAAAAGATGCAAAACAAACCCAGAAAGAGGTTGAATCCTTCTCAAGAAAATGTACGCTGATTAAAGGTGATTTGGGAAAAGAAAATCACTGTAAAAAAGTAATTGAATTTACGATAAAAACGCATAAGAAAATTGATATTATCGTTAATAACGCGGGGCTACATTGGCAAACAGAATCAATTGAAGAAATTACCACTGAACAGTTACACAAGACTTTTCAGAATAATTTCTATTCCTATTTCTGGATTACGAAGTATGCCATGCCTTATCTTAAGAAGGGGGCAAGTATCATTAATACATCCTCGGTGACTGCATATCGAGGCAGTCCAAAGTTGATCGATTATTCTGCAACAAAAGGTGCAATAATTTCTTTTACACGAAGCTTGTCAGCAAATCTTATGGATAAAGGAATTAGGGTCAATGCTGTTGCGCCCGGTCCGGTATGGACTCCATTGATAGCATCTTCATTTGATCCTAAAAAAAACTCCGAATTTGGAAGCGACTCCCCAATGGGAAGGGCAGGAATGCCAAATGAAATTGCACCAAGCTTTCTATTTCTAGCTAGCAAAGATTCACATTTTATGAGCGGTCAAGTTTTACATCCCAATGGCGGAGAAGTCGTCAATGGTTAACCAATGAATAAGTCACAATCAGATCTGCAAGTCGTCAATCGACATAAGGCTTTCAGTTTTTCAAAATGTTCTCTACTATGGGGTGACTGCCCCGCCAATGAATGAATGACTCGAGCTAGCTAAATTTGTTGACAAAGTATTATTCTTTAATAAGTACAGATTTGTTGTACGAATTGTTGCTGGAATTAATATTAGTTTGAGAAACAGGCGGTTTTCTTATTCTCTTTCCGCTCGTCGGCGACCTTAACCATGATTCATATACCTGTTGTCGTATGGATACAGTCGCAAATTGAAGATATAGATCGGAATGAAATAATTTTAGCGGGATTGTTTCCATCATTGAAGATTGATACCTTATGTATGTTGTTTTTGCCAAGTGATGAACTATTGCGACCGGAGGAATGTTTAGGATTGAATGGCGGCGGCTATAGTAAGATTTTTGAATTTTAAAAGGTTATGATTGATATACAAAAAATATTTGCAGAGGGGGTGGAAAGCTCCTTTCTTATTGAAATAGGTGCGAGAACAATTATAATGTTTCTTCTAATATTGATCATTCTAAGGCTTTCGGGTAGAAGGGGAGTTCGGCAGTTAACTCTTTTTGAGGTTGCGATTATAATCAGTTTGGGCTCAGCTGCGGGAGATCCCATGTTTCAAGAAGAAATACCCATCTTTTATGCGATTGTTGTCTTTATATGTGTAATCTTTGTCTATAAGTTGGTAACCTGGATTACCTCCCGATCAGAGAATATTGCCCATTTATTGGAAGGTAAAGTTTTACCTGTAGTTAAGGATGGCGTATTTGATATAAAACATGAAAATGATAATACCTTTTCGCGTATGGAATTTTTTTCTGAACTGAGAAATTTAAATGTCGAACATTTGGGGCAGGTTAAGGAAGGCATTCTAGAAGTCGATGGAACATTAAGCGTTTTATTTTATGCTGATAGTGATGTGAGGTATGGGCTACCATTATTCCCGTCTTCTTTCAAAAAGGTTGATGTAATGAGTGCTGAAGGGCCATTCGCATGCATGTATTGCGGCCATGTCGTATTTAGTTTTAAGAACGAATCAAAGGCATGTCCAAGATGCAATAAAACACAATGGAGCAAAGCCTTGAATTCAAGAAGAGTATAGAAGAATAATACCATGTATTATTTAAACAAATTATAGGGTGAAAAAATTTGACCGTTTTTATTTGAAGCTTTTCTGTGAACACACGATCAACATCAATCAAGGCGCAGAATCCACAATAAGCTATTTAATGGCCCGGGTTAAGATGGCGGATTATATGAATGAACCTGTTCGTTAGTGTATTTAAAAAACTTGATGCCTGATTGTCAATTATTATGCGTACATTTATTACTGCGATCTGCTATTCATCTTAACCCATTCAGTAGATCCGATATGATAAATACACTTGTTTTATCTCTAAATTCTCCACGATATACCTTTCGGAAATTTTCAGTTCAACAACTAGCAGCTTGCGTACTTCAAAGAGTAAATACGATTCAGCTTAATATTATTCCTTCCGATCAATCTTAGCTATTGAAAGTAAAAGGACCATCACTTTATAAAATCCATACATCATGAGTAAAGACATTAAAAAGGAAAAAAGCACCAAAGAGAAAGCACAATCTTCTTATCAAAAGGAAAAAGATGGCTCCTCTAAAGAGTTAACGGATAATGTTTTCCGTAAAAAAAAGAAATAGGCAATCGAAAAGGTAGCTTATTTTTTGCACTTGCACAAGGCAGATTATTTTGAAGCGGGTATACAGTCTGGATTATCACCAGGCTTTTGCTCGCTTTTTTAATTTGCAAAGCTGAATGATATACCCATTGTTTTGACAACAAAATGAGTTTCATCACAAAGCGATGTTTTTATACGTCTTCGTCTGAATATACACGTGAAGTATGGGTAATGACGTTTGAAGTAGAACCAAATATATTCGATGGGCGTTCAATTTTAAAAAGCTCTAGGGCCATAGACTTACTCAATGGAAGAGCTCATTAAGAGCTAATCAACAATCAAGGAAGGTGGATCTTATGCCTAAGATCCATTTTTTAATAAGTGATGAAAAAAATATTTCTTAAAAAAATAAGATGAAAAAGACAATAGTAGTGTGCGATGATGATAAAGAAATACTAAATGCATTTTCCTTGGTATTAGAGAATCATTATACGATTGTTATATCTGTAGCAAACAGTTTAGTCCTGACGGAAGTGTTGGATACTATGAATGCTGATATACTCTTTTTGGACATTCATATGCATGCACGGAATGGTGACATGATACTGCGTGATCTCAAGAGTTCAGCTAAATATGATAAGCTGCCTGTGATTATGATGTCAGGTCATATCGACGGAAGAAGAATCTCTTTGGAATGTGGGGCCGAGGGTTTTCTAGCAAAGCCTTTTGAACTTACTGATCTGGAAAACTACATACGAAGATTTGTTTATGAAAGTGAATCGTAATGCCCAATCGTCACAATATAGCTTGCCGGCACTATAGTATTCTGAAGGCAAGAACAATGACGTCGGAGGCGTATATATTTGCTCTCCTGATCAGATGGTACTCTTATTAGACTTTGCGACATACCACTATATATTTAGCTACAAAATTACCGAAGTATGTCGCGCCACTTCTTACTCATATTAAGCAGCCTATATATGAGGCTTCGCTTTGATACGGATGTGCCTGAGTTGTTTTATCATCATGGAAAACGCCAGGTAGTGGTAGTTCGGGCCAAGAAATACAGCCTTTGGCATATTTATCTCAATAATGCTTATGTAGGAAGTATTCAGTATGACAGTAAGCAGTTCAATTACCACCTCGTAGATAATTGCTTACTGACCGATGATCACGTGCAAAAGTATAGCCATGATACAACGTGGGGAATTAAAGTGGATAAAGGACGATATTCGATGAAAAAGGATATAAAGTTCGAATGTGACGTGTGTGGTCAAAAGCAAGTGGTTGAGGTTTCTGTTTTGCATGGCGGTGGAACCTTGCAAATTATGATTGATCGGTTTTTTTATAATGGATGTAGATTTTCGCAATGGCGAATGGGTAATGCTATGTAACAATACGAGCTGGTTGACAATCGATGAACTTGCTATTATCCTGTTAATCTAATTACACTCAGTGCTATTGATGGAATACAAAGAAATAATTGTCAATAAAATTCCACAACATGACCACGAAAACACTCCCAATTTTTGCTACGTAAAATGACAAATTAGCCTTCTCATTAAGCAGATATAATACGATTTGTTTGCTCCGGTAAATCCAGCGGATTCAAAGGTCGAGACAAATACAGACAGTTCGCTTTCTTCCATCAGAGGCTTGCCAATTGGTTCTACTGCTCTCGCGGGATTGATCATGAGCATGCCGGGATCAGGTCGAGCGGGAGGGATATCCTTGCGGAATATGTTCCGCAGGAACCGGTGTACGTTTTCATTCATTATGGCATCTGCAATTCCGATCTGCTTATTGAAATGAACAAAGTAGAAGTCTTCTCCAAATAGGATTTCCATCAGTTCAGTCCATGGTTGTTCTCCGCGCTCCTGATAAGGCAGCGCTAAGTTTATTATTTTATTTACCCGTTCAGGATACAATAGTGCGAGATTCCACACCACATTAGCACCCCAGTCATGACCGACGAAGGTAGCATCTTTGTATCCGAAATGATCAAGTAGAGCGGATAAGGTCAGCAGTCAAGTGCTTTATGTTATAATCCGTTACTTCAGTTGGGCAGGATGAGTTACCATAGCCACGTTGATTTGGGACAATGCCGTAGGTTGATTATTTTCGCTAAAGCCTATGCTGAAATTCTCATTAATTGGAACGAGATCGATTATGGGACAAATTTGATTTGTTTGGCTGACATAATTTTTGTCTTGAAATGATCCTTTAAAGTGAAACCACCGACTATAGCGATGGTCACCAAGCTCATCATTGTAATAATGCCATACTTCACATTCTTTTTTATAACCAATTCCCAAATCTTCGAATAAAAGTTTGATTTCATATTGCCTCATTTAACCGTTATAAAGGTGCCATTTGATGCCCTATTTTTCCAGGTCATAGCTAATAATGTCTCTCTTGACATTCATCAATCCTTTACAGCAGTTTAAGTTTTGCATCCTCAAATTCTGCTTGTGTAATCATTCCTTTTTCCATCAATCCATGTAATCGTTCTATTTCAGTCGCAGCATCTTTTTGGGTAATGGGGGAGATAGGCACATAATTATGAACGACGGGTTGTGAAAAATATACGCGGTTGTATTTTAAATCAAAATTCTCTTTGCGCATTGTTAGAAAAGCAATAAAGTCGATCAATGCGATAAAAGCAGGTATAAGCGTCCAACAGAAAAGGAGATAAAGGAAACCTAATCCGGTCTGCCCTAGGTAAAATCTATGTGCACCAAATACTCCAAGAAAAATGCCATTAAAGCTGCGGTTGTTTTATCTTTCATATGTTATTGATTAATGCGGTTTGTATTGTCTTTTCAAACCTAAGGATTGCCTGTTAGACATTCTTACGGTTTTCCGTAACCGATCCCACTTTCAAACCAATATCTTAGCCTTACAGCTTGTAATAATCTAGATAGTTAAAATTGACCAACATATTCATTCAGAATAAATAATGTATAGTAGGCTTTGGTATTAACCTTGCCCGATTGAAAAATAGCATGCCATGATGGTAACCACCACCAGTTCTGTTCTTTTTCTGTTACCTTCCTTATTTGCCTAAATACATTAGAATTTGGCTATCACGTCAATTTGCTAAGCTGAAACGATTTTATTTTCAAAAATCACAATTTAATATGGCACCACTACTAGCATTGCCAACAAGCTGCCGATATTGACTCAACCATTTAGAATTTAGTTTTTTTCTGATCGGAATAAAGCCTTTTCTTCGCAATTGAATCTCATCTTCGCTAATGTCAGCTGAAAGCATATGTTGGTCGATATCAATAACGATATAGTCTCCGTTTTTTAGTAATCCAATCAATCCACCTTCAGCAGCCTCAGGTGAGACATGTCCAATAGCTATTCCGCGGGTAGCTCCGCTGAATCGGCCATCTGTTACCAACGCTACAGAACTGCCCAATCCCATCCCCATGATCAGGCTAGTAGGTGTCAACATTTCCTGCATCCCCGGGCCACCTTTGGGACCTTCGTAACGGATCACCACAACATCTCCAGCTTTGATCTCACCGGCAAGGATGCCTACTATGGCCTCTTCTTGACTATCATAGCAAACCGCAGTCCCGCTAAAATTTTTTTCGCCAGTGATTCCTGCAGATTTTACAACAGCTCCCTGCTCTGCAAGATTTCCGAATAGAATCGCCAATCCTCCAACAGGACTGTATGGATTATTTATTGTATGTATGATTGTTGCATCTTTGATCGCTGCATTGGCAATCTTTTTGAATAACATTTCGCCACTGATCGTTATATTATCCTGAAGGACATGGTTGTTGCGCTTGGTCATTTCGTTCATTACAGCGTTTACTCCTCCGGCGCGATGGACGTCTTCCATGTGGACGGTGCTTAAACTGGGCGATATTTTTGCAATGTGCGCTACTTGATCTGATATTGAGTTAATGTCCCTAAGCTGAAAATCTATTTCCGCTTCGTGAGCTATAGCAAGCATATGAAGGACAGTATTGGTACTACCGCCCATGGCCATATCCACTGCAAAAGCATTCTGGATGGCTTTTTCATTGATGATGTTTTTAAGTTTGAATTGTTTGGAAAGCTGATCGTCTTTGGCGATTTCACAGATCCTTCTGGCTGATTCCCGATATAGATTTTCACGCTCGGGTGTTAATGCCAATATGGTTCCATTACCAGGTAGTGCTATACCCATAGCTTCCATCAGGGTGTTCATGGAATTTGCTGTAAACATACCCGAGCAACTACCGCCACTGGGGCATGCATTACACTCGATGTCTTTGAGCTCTTCGTCACTGATTAATCCTGCTTCGTGTTTGCCTACAGCCTCAAAAGCTGTAGACAGGTCAATGGCAGTGCCATCTTTGATATACCCTTTTCTCATGGGGCCTCCACTGACAAAGATTGTAGGCACATCTACACGTAGCGCACCCATAATCATGCCGGGTACAATCTTATCGCAGTTAGGGATAGCTATCATAGCATCCAATTTGTGTGCATTCATGACGCTTTCAATTGAGTTGGCAATCAATTCTCGGCTGGGGAGCGAGTACAGCATTCCATCGTGTCCCATAGCAATACCATCGTCAATACCGATCGTGTTGAATTCAAAAGGAATACATCCGTTTGCCTTGATTTCGTCTTTAATGATCTCAGCAACCTTATTCAGAAAAAAATGTCCGGGTATAATTTCGATAAAGGAATTTGCCACTCCAATAAAAGGCTTATCAAAATCGTTATCATTTACGCCTGTGGCCCGAAATAGGGCTCTATGGGGAGTACGTTGGTATCCCTTCTTTACTTCGTCGCTTCTCATTTTTTATTAGTTAAATAGTAGATTTTAACCTACTTAGTGTTTCGGGTGATATCGCCAGATAAGCCGCAAGGTTAGCATTAGACAAACGCTGTATGAGTTCGGGATTATTTTTCAATAGATCGCGATAACGTTCTTTAGCAGTTTGGGTTAATAAGCTGCTGAGCTTATTATTAACAACAGTTAATCCATATTCGAGGATGTAGATATAAAAATTGTCCCAGCCGGGCATATTTGCTCTCAAAAAGATAAAATCAGTGTTGCTGATGCTTAGGACCTCCGTATCTTCTACGGCTTGGATAAATTCTGTAGCTGGCTGTCTGGAAATGAAGCTGACGATAGAGGTTAGAAAAGTATGCTCAAAAGCCATGAATCGGGTTGCCGTTGATAGTTCGTCATTGCGAAAATATAGGCGCAGACAGCCCTTTCCGACAAAGAAAAGATAGTCTGCAATGGAACCTTCGTTGAGCAGATGGTCATTTTTCTTTATCGATTGGGGTTTAAAATAAGTTAGGGCCTCCGTTAATTGCTGTTCGTTTAACAACGCTTTTTCACGTAACAATTGTAATAGTTGCTCTCTCATCGCTTATTATTTATAGGTCAAAGATGCACTTTATATTAGGATATAGTCGTTGACATTGGTCAAAAACGTCAACGATTTATTAAAGTTTTATTCTCCTTTGGGATAATGGAAATTTGGTAAGTTTAGAGCAAATACAACATTGAAATATGCACCAATTATTTCTTTGTTAGGTGCAAAAGCTGTTCGTTTGACCACAGCTCACCAAAAAAAAATAAAATCCATTTCAAACTAATTGATACCTTAGGAAATGTCGTGCGTGAAAGAACGAGGAAAATTAAGCCCGAACCGCAAAACTTTGCTTCTTTCAGAAATACCGACCTTGACATCTATGTATTAGTTAATAGATTCTTTACCGAGACTATTTGCTTTGCACTAGATAACCATGGTGATTTAGTCGTGCCGAGTGAGTCGACAGCTGGCGGTTTTCTTATTCTCTTTCCGCTCGCCGGCGCCCTTAACCATGATGTATATACTTATCGTCGTGTGGATTCAGTCGCCAATTGAAAGATATAGATCCGAAAGAAATAATTTTAGCGGGTTTGTTTCCGTCATTCAACTATTTTTGAAAGACATTTTTGGTCTGCTGATATTCAGTCTTCTTTAGTTAGATACAATTGAAGAAAACCGTTTTTAAGCTTCTGTCCTTTGTACTTGAACGTTGAACTTAACTCCTCATTGTTTGCTAAAATTGCTCCTGCTCCAGTGATTATAGGGCTGACGTTAAAATAAATATCGGTAACCAAATTCTTGTCAAAAAAAGCGTTGAAAGTACCTGCTCCGCCTCCAACGGCTATTTCCCGCACTCCCTTTGCAGACATATATGCAATTGCCTCTTCAGGACTTGCTACAGTCTTGTAGCCATCAGCCGTATAAGATTTATCAACCAATACGATGATTTCTATGCCATTAAAATGTTCTTTTACTTGAGCTGGAAAATTTAGAAAATTTTCAAATGTTTTCAATCCTATCACTACATTTCCAATCCGTTTTACAAATTGTATGTAAAATTCCATTGCTTCCGGTGGCAGTTTATGATGCGGATTATCGGATATCAAAATTCTTCCATTAGCCGAAATATTTGCGATTACTGTTACTTTCATAATGATTTTCTTTAAATTTTTGTACAACAAAACTATTGGATATTCAATATATATTTACTATTCATTACCTTTAGGAAAGTAACTATCTTATGAGCAATAAAAATATTGGTAAAGAAACTATATTGGCATTAAAAGATGGCATTGAATTGCTCAGTGGTAAATGGAAATTTTGTATCCTACACAATTTGCAGAAACACGGCCCAATGCGGTTTAAAGATCTGCAAGAGATGGCTCAGGGAATATCCCCAAAAGTTCTATCCAAGGAACTTCAGGAATTAGAAGATAATTTACTGATTAGTAGAACGGTTAATGACACCAAACCTGTAACTGTTTCTTATGCGCTCACCGCCTATGCTAAAGAAACGGAGGAAGTTGCCAATGCTTTAATTAAATTTGGTCTAAAGCATAGAGATAAAATTAAAGCAAAATGAGGTTTCTATTTTAACAGCTCATTTGGGGAAGTTTGGAGCCTTCTCTATGTAACAATACAAATAATTACTCCTTAATCTTATTAAGTATTGGTGAATAATGCTTATCTTTAAACTAATGTTATTTATCCTATGCGGCTAATCTTAGGCGTATAAGGTTAACCAAAAGCCTAATTTATGCGTATTATACAAAAGCTTAGCACTTATTTAAACGAGAAATTCGATGGATTAGTTTTAATCGGTTTGTTATTAGTTATGATTTTTTACAGTGCAGGTTTTATGCTTTTTAATCAATACATAGCTTTGTTTTACGGACTGTTTTCTGGATTAATATTAGTTCTTTTTTTTAAAAATTGGCGGACTGAATATTTCATCAACAGATCTGGGTTGGGATTATTAACTTTTGTTATAGTGCTAGAATTTGCATTTTTGCTATATGATCAAGTTCATTTGAAAGATGATTGGTACTTTTTACCGTGGGCGGTTCTGTTGGGTGGAGCTGTGATGGTAACCATTAGTATGTTAATCGGGTTAAAAAAAATCATTATTCCAAAAGCACTTTCGAAATTCTTTTATATAAGCGCTATTTTTCTCTTTTCAACTGTCTATTCCTACGGGCTGCTATCTCTTATAAACATTTTTAATGCGCGGCAAGTCGTTAAATGGGAGCGTGCTGAAGTGGGGCTACCATCCTGGGTAATTACTTTTGGAGGAAATTACAACGATGCCATATTTGAGAACAGAGAATGGGGAACTCGGTGGATGAATTTATTTTTTTTGAAATGGGAAGGTGATTTTCCGCATCCGCCAACAACTGCCGAAGTAAAAGTTTTTAAAGGCAACCTTGGAAAAGATTATATGCTCAAAACGTATGATGAGGATGAAAAGAATGACGCAAGACAAATCGACTAACATGGACAAAATTATATATCTTGACAACAACGCATCCACTCCAATGGATCCTAGGGTCTTAGACGAAATGATGCCCTATTTGACAGACAAGTATGGTAACGCAGCAAGTCGTCATAAACTAGGCAAATATTTAGATACTGCGGTCGAGAAGAGTAGGAGACAGATTGCTGATCTTATAGATACCAATGCAGAAGATATTTTCTTTACAGCTGGTGCTACTGAAGCTATCAATATGGGATTACGTGGATTATTGAGGCCCGGGAAACAACATATTATAACTGTACAGACAGAGCATCCCACAGTTTTGGATACCTGCAGGTATCTTGAGACCAATGGTATTGCGGTTACTTACCTTTCTGTTGATAGCGACGGATTGATAGACCTTGAAGAACTAGAGCGGGCCTTTACACCTCTTACAGCTTTAGTATGTGTGATGCATGTCAACCATGATACTGGTGTGATTCAGGACATAGAGCGAATTGCGGAAATAACACATGCTCATGACGCCTTTTTTATGACCGATGGAAGCCAATCTGTCGGAAAACTCCCTGTTCGCGCACGATCATTAATAGATATCCTCACATTCTCTGCCCATAAATTTTATGGGCCAACGGGTATAGGCGGTATTTATTTTAGACCCGAAGTACCTATGAAACCGCTTATCTTTTCTGGTGGACATGAAGGCGAGGCAAGAAATGGTACACTTAATGTGCCGGGTATCGTTGGTATGGGCAAAGCCGCTGAACTCGCAGCTTCGCAGATGAATGAAGACGAAGAACGCATTGGCAAACTACGTGATATCTTAGAACAACAATTATTGGCAATCGGAGGGACGAAATTAATAGGTTCTAAAACACACAGGATCTATACAACATGTACAATACGTTTTGATGGTATTAACAGCGAAAATATTGTTCAAAAACTCGATAATATATGTGTTTCCAACTGCTCAGTACTCAGTTATTTTGAAGCAGCACCTTCTCCTGTACTTCAAGCTATGGGATTGAGTAGGGATGAGGCATTTAATGCACTAAGATTTAGTTTAGGGCGTTTCACTACAGCAGAAGAAATCGGACAAACTGTGGAAGCTGTAAGCGAGATCATAAACCAATTGCACAATAATAAATCGCTACATCGACACCACTGCCTTTAGCGATATAAGAGCGAGCTATGTCGATTTCTTTGGCGGTCGCTCTACCAGCTATGAGAGGCCTCATCCATCCAAGGGCATATAAAAAATGTGAAATCCTAAATATCTTTACTGTATACAATATTACTAATATTATTAGTAATATTGTGAAATGAAACCTCTGGAAATCTTTAGCCGAAATCGGGTAATGTACGCTCAAATTACCGTGCATGATAAAAGCATGGGCATGAAAGATTATCATCTTTACAACAAAAATGGTCTTGCTTTTTATGTTTTCAGGAAATCTCAGGGAGTGTGGGAATTGGCATTCGGTGTACTCGCTGATGACATCAAGGAAGCGTGCATTGACGCCCTTATACTTCGCTTTGATACGGATGTGCCTGAGTTATTTTATCATCATGGAAAACGCCAGGTAGTGGAAGTACGGGCCAAGAAATACAGCCTTTGGCATATATACCTCAATAATGCTTATGTAGGAAGTATTCAATATGACACCTTCACTAAGCAGTTCAATCACCACCTTGACGACAATTGCTTATTGACCGATGATCACGTGCAAAAGTATATAGCCATGATACAACGTGGGGAATTAAAGTGGATAAAGGACGATATTCGATGAAAAAAGGATATAAAAGGAATAAAAAACCTTGAGTCTGGGAGGATCTCAAGACTTCATAATTACTACCTATTTCTGAAAAGTACTATTAATACAATATTGAATCCTGTTTGGTTTTAAAAAAAATTATTTCTAGCTGTTGAGTAGGGAGATACCGGAATGCAGAAGGGGATGACGGCTTTTCTTATACTTACGAAAATACGTAGCTTAACATCAACAAAGTGAAGGGGGCAGAACGCCATTTCAAAGACAATTTAAAGGTGGAACATTTGTAGCAATTTTAAATGTGCCAAAAGGAGCCGGCGGTAATGGTCATAATACTCTGTTAGTAAGAAATCCTATTTTTTGTAATGTAGGATTAACTTGATTAATTGATAAAATGAAGAAAATTAAATTTTTAGAATATCCGATTGCCTACTTCAACGAAGTTGAGTACGTTGCATATCTGCCCAAAGTAGAAGGTGAAAATGAATTATTTAGAAAGTTGAGCAATATTCTTACTTTTCCAGATTATTTTGGGGAAAATTGGAGTGCTGTATTTGATTGTCTAAGAGATTTTAGCTGGATTAGTAAAAAAGGAATCACATTGGTATATGAAGAAATTCCTGTACTTTCGGAAGAGCAATTGAGGATATATTTTGATGTTTTGTTTTCCGCAGTTAATGATTGTAGTTACCCAGCGGCAATAAGATTGAAACCACTGGGCAAACCTAGATCGCAACAGAGGCGCTGCTGTTAGGAGCGGCGCTCCATTGCGCCTAGCAGCCTCAGGTCATCAGATGCTGGCAATTCAAATATCTGCAGGTGAAAGTGCTTAATTGCAGCCAGTAGATGATCAAATATATCGGCCATCGTATCTTCGAAATAGGCCCATTGTGTTCCCTTAGTAAACATGTAGAGTTCCAGCGGAATACCGTATTCACTGGGGGCTAGCTGACGGACCAATAAAGTAAGTTCCTGATGGATATTGGGGTTATGTTTGGCATAGGCGAGTACATAGGCCCTGAACAGGCCGATATTGGTCATCCTGCGACCATTGACGGGCGAGGAGCTGTCTGTATGCCAGGTTTTATTGTACTCGGCAATCTCGCGCTCCCTCTTTTCGATATAGGGAGCCAACAGCCGTATCGTTTTTAATGCCGTGATTTCCTCCGCACTGAGGTAGCGCACCGAAGACATTTTAATGTTCAATGCCCGTTTTATCCGACGGCCACCAGTCTCCTGCATCCCACGATAGTTTTTAAATGAATCGCTCAGTAGGGTATAGGTCGGAATGGTGACAATGGTCTTGTCCCAGTTCTGTATCTTCACATTGTTGAGGTTGATCTGCAGCACGTCGCCGTCCACACCGTATTTGGGCATTTCTATCCAGTCTCCTACGCGGACCGAGTCATTTGCCGACACCTGAATACTGGCCACAAAGCCCAGAATAGTATCCTTAAAGACGAGCATGAGGATGGCGGACGCTGCCCCAAGCGAGACCAGAAAGGACCAGGGCGAATTGCCGGTCAGCAGGGAAACGACCAGTGTACCGATCACAAATATTAAAAAGATCTGTACCACCTGCAGGTAGCTGTCGATGGGTTTGTCCTTAAACGCATTTGAACCACGAAAAATATCGCGGCAGGTTTTTAACAAGCTATTGGCCAGATGGTAGATGGTGAACAATACCACGATATCCAGAAACTTGACAATAGCGGCTGTAAGCACCGGAAAACCAACGAAGATCACCGGTAGCAGCTGCCGTGTAAGCAGCACGAGCAGGGTGCGGCTCACGCGTACATGCACCTTGTTTTCCAATAGATAATCATCCCATTTGGTCGAGGTTCGCTGGGCAATCCGGTTCAATGCGGAATAAAATACTTTGCGCATGATATAATCGAGCGCATAGAGCATCACCGCAAAAGCAAAAAGTAATCCGGCGGCCGTAACAATATGTGCCTGCTGCTCGGGTAAACCCAATTTGGCAAAGAAATCAAAAATGTACTGATAAATTGAACTTGATGATTGTTCATTGAAGTTAAGCATGTTTAAATTTTTCATATGAACAAACAAATTTACGAAGAAATATAAACACGGATTTTGGCGTGAAAATACCCCTTTAACGCTGTTTTTACGTGTAAAGTTTGCTTATTGATTAATTTTTACGTATATTAGTAAATTAATAGATAACCCGACGGCGAAATTTCTTGTGTTTCGCGTCTTTAAAACCCCCAACGATTTGAATGAGATTAGTGTGATAGGTGGTGGGAGTTGGGCCACGGCCCTGGTTAAAATTTTGACAGAAAATAGCATTCATACCAACTGGTATTTGCGGCGTTCAGAGCAGGTTCGCGCGATAAACCGGGATGCTGTTAACCCTGACTACCTATCGTTTTTAAAACTTGACAATACAAAAATTTATGCGTCCGATCAGCTGGACGAGATCGTGGCTCGATCGAAAGTAATTCTTTTCGTCGTGCCCAGTGCGCATTTGGACAAAGTTTGCGCCGCAATCCCCAAAGAGGACCTTGCCGAAAAGTTTGTGATCACCGCTATTAAAGGAACCGTCGGCCCGGACAACCTGCTCCCCAGTGCTTATCTCGCTAGGTATTTTGAATTGGAAGATTTTCAGCAGGCAATCATTGCAGGACCATGCCATGCCGAAGAAATCGCACGGAGCAAGAAAACGTATATGACCTTGTGCGGTCCCAACGAATCCTTTATCCGTAAGATTTCCAAGGGCTTCGCTTCAAGCTATATGCAGGTAAATTATAGCTGCGATATGCTGGGCGTGGAGTACGCCGCTATTTACAAAAATGTCGTCGGTATTGTCTGTGGCATGGCCGAAGGACTGCATTATGGTGATAATTTTATGGCGGTGCTTGTGGCCAATGCGATTGACGAACTGGGGCTGTTGCTGCATTCCCTTGGTGCGCCCGATGTCCGGCTGGGGAGCTCCACCTATTTGGGCGACCTATTGGTGACGGGTTACTCCGCGCATAGCCGTAACCGGACTTTCGGTAAATACCTTGGCCAGGGATATTCGGTGTTCGAAGCCCGTCAACTCATGGGCATGGTCGCTGAAGGATATTTTGCAACCCGGGGGCTGATGGCGACGGTCTCGAGCCTCGGGCTCAATTTGCCCCTCTTACAGACAACATATCGTGTGCTATACAACCATAAGGCTGCAATTGATGAATTTAAACTTTTAGAAAGGAATATAAAATAATATGCTATTAGCAACAGATTTAGATGGAACTTTTTTGGGCGGAAAGATGGAAGACCGCCTCAGATTATATAGATTGATAAAAACTAGCCCGAATATGCAGCTGGTCTTTGTTACCGGAAGAGGGCTGGAGTCGGTATTGCCGCTGCTGAGCGACCCGCTTATTCCGGTGCCAGATTTCATTATTGCGGATGTGGGCGCCACGGTCGTTAACGGCCATAGCCTGGAAGCGATTGAGCCGCTGCAGAGTGAGATCGAGGAAAAATGGCCGCAGACTTATGCCATCCGGGCGGCGCTGGAGGAAATACCGCAGTTGAATTACCAGCATGTACCGCAGCAGCGCCGCAGCTCCTTTTATTTTGAAGCCGGTGTGGACCATAGCCTTGTGCAGCAGGTAGCGGACAGGTACGACTGCGACATCATTACTTCGGCCAATAAATACCTGGACTTGCTCCCCAGAGGGGTCAATAAGGGTACGACATTAAAGAAGCTGGTTGAATTTTTGGCCGTTGACCCAGATGATGTGATGGTAGCTGGCGATACACTGAATGATCTGGCCTTGTTTGAGATCGGCTTTCGTGGTGTTGCTGTCGGAAAATCTGAGCCGGGGCTGCTGCAGGCCATTGATCAGTTGGATACAGCGTACAGTGCAGAGGCCGCTGGAGCGGGCGGTATACTGGAGTACATGGGTAAATACCGCCCGTTTCAGCAGCTGATCCGCGGGGAACAAAAATCGTTGCCTCAAAAAAGAAAATCCAAAAAATCAGACCAGCTGGTGATGGTGTACCATCGGCTGCCTTTTGAAAAGGAGTCGGTAAACGGTAAGACGGTAAGGGTACCGCCCAAAAGCCCGAACGGCATCATTCCTTCGCTGCTGGGCTTATTTGAAAAGGGACGCTCCGGTCTTTGGATCGGGGAGGAAGTCATCCAGCAGGACGGAAAGCCGGTTCCAAATCAGTTGGTGGACGAAAGCCGATATCCTAATCTGGTCGCTTCCACCATATCGCTGTCTAAAGAGGATATCGATAAGTTCTATCGTGTATTCTCCAAAGAGGCGTTCTGGCCGACGATCTTTTCCTTTGTTGACCGGGCAAAATTCAATCACGAGGACTGGGAACATTACCTGATGATCAACAAGCGCTTTGCCGAGCGGATTGCCCGCGAGGCCGACGAGGAGGCGCTGGTCTGGATCCATGAGTATAATCTGTGGATGGTGCCTTCTTTTTTAAAGACCATGCGCCCGGATCTGAAAATTGGCTTTTTTCATCATACGGCTTTTCCGGCAGCAGATATTTTCAATATTATTCCCTGGCGCAAAGAGATCATCGGCAGCCTGCTGCTCTGTGATTTTATCAGTTTTCATATCCCGCGTTACGTCGAGAATTTTGTGGATGTGATCCGCAGCCATACACCATTTAAAGTGGTCAAAAAAGTTGATGTCGCCAATCAGTTCCTGACCTATAGCTGTGCACTCGGCGTCGATCAGATGACCAAGATCATAGAGGTGGATGGCCGGCAGATTAGGCTTGGCGCACAGCCGGTGGGGGTGAACAGGGACCATATCGAACAGATTTTGACGGATGATAAGGTCAAGACTGAGATCAATGCCCTCAAAGAAAACAAAGCCGGATCCGGAATAACGCGTATCATATCCATCGAGCGTCTGGATTACGTCAAAGGCCCCTTGGAAAAAATCCAGGCTTTTGGTGAATTTCTAGCCGAATACCCAGAATTTAGGGGCAAGATCGAACTGGTCAATGTCTGTACGCCGCCATCACAGGGGATGACGATCTATGACGAAATCCGGGATCAGGTGAATCAGGCCGTGGGTGAGATCAACGGTAAATATGCAACGATGAACTGGACCCCGATCCAATATTTTTACAGGGCCTTACCTTTTGAGGAAGTGGTCAAACACTATGCGCTGAGTGATATTGCCTGGATCACGCCTCTGCGGGACGGACTGAATCTAGTCGCAAAGGAATACATTGCGACCCATGGGTTATTGGAGACTCCTGGGATTCTTGTGCTCTCAGAATTTGCAGGGGCGTCGGTCGAATTGCCTTATGCCATATTGACCAATCCCTACGACCGTAAGAGCATGAAAGATGCATTGTTGAAAGCCCTGGTCATGGAACCCGGAGAGGCTCAGGTCAGGGCGCGTAGGCTGTACGAGCATATTGAACACTACGATATCCATTACTGGGGGCGAGATTTTGTTAAAGAGCTCGAAAAATCGGGTAAAACAATTGTTCATGAAAAGAAGTAACGGCTAGTCTCAGGTGCTAAACGTGTTTTTTAAGCCATCTAAGAAAAAAAGAATTAGAAATCTGTGTTAATCTGGTTTCTTGAATAGAAGACAAAATAACGTTGAAAACGAAGCTGCTGGATGTATCCTTTAGGAAATCCCTCTATTTTACAAACAAAATTGTTTTAACGAGGGTTTTTCTTGAGGGAATAATTCAATAAAAAATAACGCGCAAAGTCTCGAAGAAAAAATAAAATATGATAAATACTGGTAATAATAATGAATTTCAAAATGCTTTCAGTGCAAGCTTCAGTTATTATTTTGACAATTTTGGAAATGAGGAGCAATTTTTTGATTCTGCCAAAAGATGGATTGATGATAAATATTTCTTGATTGTGTTTGGATGTTCTACTAAGGATCATCGTGGACAACATATCTTATTATTTTTCAGCAGCCAGTATTTTCCGGTCCAAGAAATAAGAGGATATTTTAAAGAAGGGGCTTATTTTGCATTCCGTTCAGATCTATTTACAGGATATAGTCTGCGAAATAAATTGAAAGAATTTGGGTTTCTAGAATACTCCATTCAGGAATCGATGATCTTATCGAATAACGATTACAGACTTATAAAAAATATCTTTGAACTGATAGACCTCGAGACTAAGATGCCCATGAGTGAAACGCAGTCTAAAATACTTATTTCTTATCTTGATTTGCTTTTACAACATATGCAAAGGTTTTATCAACAGTTAATGGAAGATAAGCTGAATGAGTTTAGCGCGTTACAAAAAGATTTCATGAGCGAGCTGCACACTCTTTTTGATAGCAAAAGAAAATGCTTGTCCCTACTTCCTAGTTTAACATTATTGTCCAGGAAACTAAATTGTACAACACGATTTCTCAATGATGTTTCTTTAAAAACTTCTAAAAATACAGCACAGTATCATATTGATAATTTTATTGTTAAAATAGCAAAGGAATTACTTGCTGAAACTGATTTATCAGTAGCTGAAATCGCTAAAAAAATGCAATTTGATCAACCTCAGTCATTAACCAGACTGTTTAAAAAGAAAACAAGAATTAGTCCACTCGACTATCGTATATCAATTATATGACAAATTTATTCCCAGAGGAATCAGCATTAGCCTAGCCAAATCAGTTCATTGGTCAAGCCAATGAACTATATTGAGCAAAAATTGAGCATTCTGTTTTGCGGCCGGATGGTTCATTCCTCTTTTTTCACTTTTGATGCCATGGAGTTGTGCCGAAAAAGGAGCACCATCTCCGAATACCACAATTCTCCCTTTCCCGAACTGCAGGTAAGCACCGTTTGCAAACCCTTTGCCCGACAATCGGGGAATATTGTCTGGAATAGGCCTTTTTATCTGATTCGCATCATTGGGTAGGTAGATGTCATATTCTTCATTTAATAAAGAAATAATACGTGCCGTCGTTGGTACGATAAAGCCAGTTCCGCCCCAGCACATAATACTGTCTATTTCTTTACCTGATCCAGTGGTTATAGAATTTGATAACAGTGTTTCTCTGTCCTTTGAAAAGATCTCGGGACGTCCATTCTTAGGTAAGGCAAAACCGTTCACGATATGAATACCAAATGCCGCACCGAGCGTTTGTACAGATCCGCCACAAGGCATGTGGTCGGTGACTAGAAATAGGCTTCCACCATCAAATACCCATTGGCGGAGAGTTTCTATCTCCTGATCGGTAAAGGCTGAATAGGTGGGTAATTTCCAGTTTTCCGGATTATATAAGGCATTTATACTGATATAGATTTTTACTTCTTTTAGTTGATCGTAAGAGATTTTTTCTTTAGCACTTCGGAGGCGATATCCATCAGCCAGAAGGAGATCTGAAAAAGGAGCGTAGGCTCCTCTCAAAGTAACCGGATTGTTGTGTGCCTCGTCAAATAGGAGTAGCGGTCCATCACCGATCCGGTGGTGCGGATCGGTGATGGGATAATGAAACTGTTCATCCGCCACCTGTTGGGCGCTAAGCTGAGCTGTACCCAGCAGCAGGAATAAGCAGGCAATAAATCTGTTCATAATATTTTTTTATTAGGATTATTGATCAGTTTTTAGCCAAAGATCATTTTCGAAACACTGCATCTGCTCTACCTTTCCATTGGCAACAGAAAATGTCAATGGAAAGGTGCCATCATCATTGAGGAAGAAAAATTCCGAACGAGGGGTAAATGAAATTGTTTTGTTATCCCACAATTGTGTAAGCGTTAAGCCGGTTGAGGAGGGGTCAATTTGAATCTTAAAGTTGTTATCATTTACCTTGAGGTAAGTTCCGGCAAGCTGTTTCAGTTGAGATGCGGTTAAAGTCGCAATTTTATTAGGGTCAAATGGCACCCGCTCGCATACAATTCTACCCAGTATCTTGGTTTGGCTAAAATTGCCGGAATCATCCTTTAAAAATTCTATGGCGTAGCCTTCATTTTTGGATTCAAAATGCGTATCATCTTTACGGACCAGCTGATATCTTTTTTTCTGATCCCACAGCTGTGTCGCATACAGGTTGTTATCTTGCTCCTCGAAAGCAATGAAAGCTACTTTATTGGGTAGCTGGTAGTAACCTTGAAATGATTTTAGCGGAACCAACTGTTGTTGCTGGGGGCTATCTTTAGAGGCGGACTGGGCAAATGTATCAATCGAAGCAAAAAGACAACATGCTCCCACCAGAAGACCATATGTTGCTTTGGAAAATTGGCGGATCGCTCTCGAGTACCCGCTTGGTTTGGTGTATTGTATCATAATTTCTTTTGTTGATATGATACAAGAGTAGGTCTTTTTGATAGGCTAACCGTCCGAATGGATGCAATCGAACAAACTTCATTGCGTCGGGTTAGTTTGATTGTTTACTATTGACTTTCATATATTCTGTCGGCGTAATGCCTGTTGCTTTTTTGAAGCTGGCATAAAAGGTTGTTCTTGAATTGAAACCTGCCCTTATTGCGATTCCAAACATATCAAGTAGCTTGGCCTCTTCGGATAATAAAAGTTGTTTCGCTTCCTCCGTGCGAAGCTCGTTGATAAACTGGTAAAAATTTTTCTGCAGTCCATTGTTTATGATATAGGAAAGATCGTGCGGATTGATCCCGATATGCTCCGCGAGGGATGATAATGTTAAACCCGGGTCGAGATATAGCTTTTCAGCTGTAGTTTTCTGTAATAATTTTTCTTTTAATGTGTCTACCTGTTGTGCTGTAAGCCGATCCTCGACTTTAACCTTTTTATGCTGCGCTTCGTTGATGAGGTTTTTTGTAGACTCAATTGTGTAAATTGACCGTTGTGTTAGCGTTGCGTACCCAAGTGCCACTGTGCCCATAAAATATAAAATTGGGGCGACAGCACTAAAAACTAAATGAACCATAGCGAGTAGACGGACAACAATCATCAATAAGAGCGCAATCAATAGGTACTTTAACCAGGCCATGTTTATCTTTTCCGTATAGGAAGATAGCTGGCGAATGTTTTTCTGGTGTATTTTAAAGAGGTTATAACAGGCAATCCAATAAAAGATACATTGTGCAAAAAAGAAATATTTGATAGCAAAAATGATCCATTGCGGTAATTGAGGCGGATGGATGTGTCTATTAGAAAGTCCGGGTATTAAATAAATGATGGAGAAGAAAACGAAAGCGAGGAATGGAAAAAAATGTAGTCCCCAATACCGAATTTTTGCTGTTGGTTTGACCATGTAGTGAACGGCCAGGTAGAAGCAGGGGAGTGTAGCCCATCGCGGGAGTTCCAGCGTATGGATCAATCCATTGCTCTCGATATGAAAACCTTCCAGAAAAAGCTGGGTAAATAAGCATGCCATCAAATAATACCAAGTCCCAAGCCACCGGTCTGCGTGGGAACAACTGTGGTTGACACCCATAACGATTAAGGTGCCGAGCAACAGAAATGCACCCGCTGAAAAAGCATGAAAGGTATAGAGTATATTGATCATGGGCCGTAGCAAGTTATCATTGTAACGTGAATTTAAACATAATTGATCAAATGGTGCTACATCATCCATATAAGTACCCCGATCCAACCATTTACGGATAGCGGGGCGACGAGTAAGCTTTTTTTTACAAATTAGCAATGATCTTTACTGGTCTTGTCCGTGTCCATCCAAACGGATAAATCTGTTAGGGTTCCATGCGATACAATATCAAACTGCTGTCGAATGAGATTACTGATATAGGTTGCTTTTTCGTTTTTCGGTTTATGCTTCGATCGCTTAAGCGGAGATAGTGATTTTATCAATGACAGCACAGTTCTCGATTATAGCTTATTGTTTCCATTTCACTTTTCCCTTATCGTCCAACATTTCGATAGAAGGGTTACCCAGACTGTCCACCTTTAAAATAATTCTCGGTATCTCATTGTTATCTTTCATCACCAAAGAAGCGTTCCCATTCTCTGTTAGTAGGTTTATCCGGTTAATATTATGCCCCGGCTTACCGGATAGATCTTTATCATTAATCAATAGACCAGCCCTGAAATAATTGTCGTGTTTATTATCCTGTGCCAGGATACCAATGGCATCGGCATTCTGATAATCAAATGCAAGTGCATTCAGGTTAGTCTCTTCATTATCGGTAATTGCCAAACCACCTCTTTCGTCTCCATTTTTATCATAGAAAATCAGGCCCGCGGGAGCGTAAGCCCTTTTATATGTTTTCCCTTTGATAATAGGTTGCGGAATGTTATCTGTGTTTGCAATAACGACACGATTATTTCCAGATCTGTCCTTGATATCTATTCTTTCAGCACTTAAACTGTGCTTGTTGTTCAGAAAAAAGTAGACCACACAAGCCATCAGTACGATATTGGAAAGAATAAGTGCGGTTAGAAATATTTTTAGTGTTTTGGAAATTGTTTGCATAATTTAATTTCAATTGTTAATTATTACGGTCTCCTATTCCAAACTTCAATTAATAGTACGATGCGTTCTATTTCAAAGAGTTTAATAGTATCCTTTATTATTGTTTGATAATAAGCAAAAATAAAGTGTGATTTCGAAAACGCACTCTACATAGGTTGAGCGTAATGATTTTTTTATTTGGTTAGCCCTTTACGTATTCGGCTCAACTGTGTTGGGGTAATGCTCAGGTGCGAAGCAATATATTGTAGTGGAATTCTGCTGTCAATTCCCGGATGTGCCGCCAGCAATTTGAGATATCTTGTGGTTGCACTTTCGGTCAGTAAAGAAATTTCTCTTTCTTCATTAATGACGATCCATTTTTTCTCCAAATAGGCAATGTAAAGGTTTTTTAGTTCATCATTTTGATTGATAGCTGCTCTTGTTTGATGATAAGGCATACATACCACAGTAGTGTTTTCAATAGCTTGCAGTTTAAAATCGTTGGGCGTTTTTATGATTGCCGAAAATCTTGTGCTCGCAAAATCCCTCTCCAAATAAATCCATTTATTCCAGATAGCTCCTTTTTCATCAATAAAATAAGAGTTTAAGGCTCCTTTACAGACAAAGAAAATGTCATTGGCGACACGCCCTTCCCTAAGTAAAACTTCATTTTTCTTAAACTGCTGAACGTAGGCCGTTTCAGCCAATAAATCAAATGCCTTATCCGAAATGGGATATACGCTTGTAACAGCTGTTTTAAAGTCAGCAAGATATTTTTCTGTTTCTGTCATTTGCTTTAGCGGGGCTATATTCGAATAAATATAACGTATATTTTAAATAGCTAAAATTGATTTTTCTTCTTCTTTGGATATTTCGATATCAATGACCACTAGATATATATGATAGATTTTATCTTGGTATTATTGTGCCTGAATTTGTAGCGGCAATAATAGTCGTCTGTATTTATTGTCCTGTTTCGTTTTTGAAACCGAAGCGTTATCCCAGTAGCTGCGGTGAGAATAATCTCTACCGATTCCGTATCGAGATCCCTGGCCGACCTCAACGAATAAAATTTCCAGATAAGTCCAAATCTGAGAATAAGTTATAAGTGTCGAAATAAAGGAACTATTTTGGCCACTTCATAAGTGGCTCCTTTGTAGGGGCTTATTGTTTTTTTGTCAATTTTTACCATCAACTCTCATCCTTTGCAGCATTTTCTTCGGCAAGCTTTCCTTTAAGTTATAGGACACCAGCTATCCCGATCACCCTTTGACTTTCTGATCCTGGCATAAAATTTTTTACGATCTTTAAAGAACCAATACGTCGCTATTATGATAAATATATTATTAAAAACGGTTACAGATGCAATAGACATTAATCAAGCAGATAGGGACCTGATTTCAAAACTTTTTAGGGAAAAGAAATATTGAGACTAAGCATAGCAGATAGAACATTAACCTGTTTTGTAAACAAAGGAAGCCTGTCCAAATTCATTTACAGAACTTTGACAGACTTCCATTTTAGAATAATTATGGTATGTTTATTTAGCGGCTAAAACGTCCAATTTCTCAATAGATGGCGGATTAGCTAACAATTCTGCTATCTTACCACCAAGATGTGCTTGTCTGCCTTCTTCATCTGAAAATGTGTCATAAATGCCAAATGTAGAAGAGTCAATACGAAACGCATACCAAGTAATAGTGCCGACTTCTTCATTAGCAAGTGGCAACGCACTTGTAATAAACTCTTCAACGTTTTTTTCTTTTCCAGCTTTTGCTTCTAGTCGAACTAATAATCCTAATTTTTTCATATATGTTTATCTTTTTTAAATTACACATTTTTATAACAAATGTAGCTCATTTAAGTTTTTTAGGATTTTTTATTTGGTTCAAAAACTTATGAAAAAAGGTCAACTAGCGTTATAACGTAGCCTTTGGGGATATCAATAAACCCATCTTAACTTACTGTAATAGAATGTTAGAATCCCTGCATCAAACTGCCTAAAATAACGCTATTGTATGGACCCTTTTTAATTCACCCCAAGATTCTTTATCAAATCCTCGATATCTTACCATTGTTGTTGATTAAACGTTCTAACATAGGCTTGGTTTAGTATGTTAAAAATGTGGAAAAGATCTAACCTAAACTATCGTCAAGCAATACATATTTGTAACCTCTCAGACATTAAAACGGAGGTTTATTGAGATTATTCGATATCCTTAATTAGCATGATTAATTTTAAAAGATGTTGTATCAAAACTTGTATCAGTAAACAAAGTTTCATGAATTTATATCACATGAGTTTAATGTAACTAAATATGAAAATTGGGTATGCAACTGTAAAACCACTTGAACGAAGAGAAAGCTTCGAGCAATAGCAATCGTCGAAATGGCAAGACAAAAAAGACAGTCCGAGGTCTCAATACCGGAACTTTTGAGCTGGAGACAGGCCGGGATAGATCGGTAAGGTTCGAGCCTAAAGTAGTGCCTAACAGACAATTAATTATCACTGAACAGCTTGAGGGACACGTGTTGAGCATGTATGCCCATCTCCCGCTAGTTGAACTGAATTATTAAAAAACTCTTCAAATCCGAATTGACCTACTCCGTCAAATGTGATTTCTTCAAGTCCAAAAAATTCAAAACCGCTTGCAAATTGTAGCAATTCTCTTATCTCTGGCGGAATTTGTCCTGTCGGCAGTCGTTTGGCCAATTCGTCAATCTGTTGATTGGTCAAACCTTCTTTTAGTTCTACTTTATATTCGTCGCCATCTTCTGAAATATATTGTTCTGTCAAAATGGATGTCAGTTTTTCTGTCGGTGTCATAAATGCAATTGTGTTTTCTTGATGTGTCGTGTTATGCTTGTAGGTAATTGGCGCGGCGACTTGTCGTAGCTGTATCGAAGATACGAAAGTGGAGCTGTTTTGCCAAGTCACTTGTTATAATTTAGTGGATGCGCCATTAAATGAGGAATCTGAAGCTATCGGAATTTTTATTGAGATACCGCTAGCCCCAAATTACGAAGCATGGTGGTGCATTGAAAACTTTATCGATTTACCACAGGGACGGAATAGCGCTTTAGATTTCGGGGTACATGCAGGCGAAGTCAAAGTCCGACTGGAATTTTTGCCAAGGAATAGATGGTCTATCTAAAAGCAGTGAAGCATGAAGCCACTCGGTATGATATATCAGAGATTTATATGCAGTGGTAAGGCTATTTTAATCAAGAGACAGAAGAGAAACTCCAGATAATAAATATACGCGTTAAGGAATTAAAGATTTTTTGGCGTATAGCCGGGGGCCTAGTTAAATAGTTTACAGAAGAAACTATTTTGGTAAATTCATAAGTAGTTCCTTTGCAGGTACTTCTTGTATTTTTCCGTCAACTTTTACCACCAAACTCTCACCCTTTGCTGCACTTTCTTCGGCTAGTTTTCGTAAAGCCTTTTGCACTCCTAAACGAATTCGTTCAGCAAGATTAATATTTTCAATATTTACCTTATCGTTCATTGCGGTATTTAGATTTTAGTATTGACCAAATTTCGCTATTTGAAACGAATTCTCCAAATTTATCACCCTGAGCAATAATTTCGGGGATTAAATCCATGTTATCAAAAAACAACCAGCGATCACATATTGGAATATAAATGTTAAACAAATTTTCTAAACCACGATGATATCGTCTTTCTATTACATCTGAAGGAATATTGTGTCCCCCGTTTTCTACTCTTTTCTTTACGCGTTGTATGGCTAGTGCAGGTGAGTCGAGCCAAAAATAGAGTACAGTTACCAAAGAATTCGATATCTCGAAAGTCAATGCTGCGAAAATAAAATATTGCGGGCTTTTATAAAGTTACTAGATTTTGCCAAATCGATGTTATCTGCTGTTTTTTTAATAAAAGTCACAGTAGAAATTCCATTCTTCTGTCTTCGCATTTTTAGCAAAATACATCGTTCCGCTATCAACTATATTCAAATTTGCTTTGTCGTCGGATGCAATTTGAAATACAAATTCAAAGTCTTTGCCGAAATAAACGCCTGGTTGACAAAAGCTTGGATAGCCTCCAAGTTTGTGTCCATATTGATTGTCAGCTATATCATAATACCCTTCAATTACTCCCGAATTTTCAAGTTTTAATATTTCATCTTCCATTTCACTTGTTAAACCACCTCCATCCACACAGGATAATCTTCTTCTATTTTTGAAGGTTTTAGGGGAAATGGTTTTAGTCCTGAATCAGGATTGTTTAATTCTTTAATTATTAATTTGTCTGATTTTTTATATTCTCGCAAAAGCCATTCATTTCCGTTGGCAGTTATATCCATTGGAAGTTCTTCTGCTATAAAAACAGTAATCACCATTGTATCAGCTAAAATATCAGGTCTAATTTCAATATCTTCTAAGCAAAGTTGGAACAGAGGAAACGTCCAAAACGATAAGATAATTCGTATAAAAAAGTGGCGGATAGTGTTTTCAGTCAGTTTCTATCCTTGATAGACCGGGATAGGAATCTATCCAATCTTGTGAGCTTTATACGTATGAACATATTTCGCTAAGATTGCCTCCTTTGGTGGTTAACGAGAGGAGCTTATATTGCTTAATTTGTTTGTCTCATTAAAGTTACTGAATAAATAGATTGGCTACGGATTCCCGAAATCGGGTAATGTACGCTCAAATTACCGTGCATGATAAAAGCATGGGCATGAAAGATTATCATCTTTACAACAAAAATGGTCTTGCTTTTTATGTTTTCAGGAAATCTCAGGGCGTGTGGCAATTGGCATTCGGTGTACTTGCCGATGACATCAAGGAAGCTTGCATTGATGCCCTTATACTTCGCTTTGACACGGATGTGCCTGAGTTGTTTTATCATCATGGAAAACGCCAGGTAGTGGAAGTTCGGGCCAAGAAATACAGCCTTTGCCCTATTTATCTCAATAATGCTTATGTAGGAAGTATTCAGTATGACACCTTCACTAAGCAGTTCAATTACCACCTAGATGACAATTGCTTATTGACCGATGACCACATGCAAAAGTATATAGTCCTGATCCAACGCGGGGAATTAAAGTGGATAAAGGACGATATGCGATGAAAAACGATATAAAAGGAATAAAAAAACCTCGAGTCTGGGAGGATCTTAAGGCTTCCTAAATACTGCGGAATAGTGCTGCTGTAACTATGTTTCTATCGTCGAGAATAAAAGGTGCTGTATTGATGGAGGATTTTCCCCATCTGCCTCGAAGATATCAACCTTTGTTTGTAGCAACCTATCGTCTTTAATTATCAGATGCTCGGGGAAAACATGTTGTACTTTCTTTGTCAGCTTTTCAAATACCTGAAAATCAGTATCGCATACTGGGGTAAATGATTTTTTCCGATCGGGGAGGCGCATTATCCTGATCGCAAAATAGGGTAAAATAACACTAACAAATAAAGAGTATAAGATGTCTTCATTCTGCTCAAGGGGGAAGGAAAAGTGATATGAAGGGCTTCCCCCTAAGAAGGAATAGTCCCAGATTTCAGCAGACAGGTCGGTAAGGGACTCTTTTAATTGTTCCCATTGCCCGCGGTCTGACCAGGCTGATTCAATACATTGTTTCCGGTTATTGTAAGCTTCTGAAGCGGAATAAGCCATGATATCGTCGAGGGTAACACCCTCCGGATAATACTCTTTTAACTGCTCTGTTATTTGTTCCTTTCGCATCTGAATTTATTTACAATTAGTATCCCAGTTCTTCACTCCAGTCCCAGGATTAGTTCCTACCATATTGGCTCCTCTCGCAAGATTCACTCCAAGCTGTGCATTGATTTAGACCTGCATTTCAGGAGGCCTTTTTTTTAATTTGTTAAAACTGCCGAACGAATCGACTGTTCTTCCGCGTAACCAACTCTTCTTTCGAACCCATACCGTAGCCTTAACAATGCGTCATCATCTTGAAATTAAGAGCTGTATATATTCTTTTTAACAACCTTTTGATGAAAAGGACGCGTACATATTTTAGGATATATTAAGGTTAATACGATTTATCCAAATTTGTTCTCGGTCTTGGTTGTTTTCAAAGTTCTGCAACATATATTCACGATTGTACTTTACTTTTCCATTGAAATACAATTTACCATTTACGTAAACCTTTACTTTCTTCTTCAGATTGACCATTTCAGGCGAAATATTGATTGAAAATGATTTAATAGATGAAGTTTTAATTCTGAAAATGTTGTTTTGATATTCAGCTTTTATTTTTCCTGATTTTCTTGGAAAATCAAAAGCTTTTTTATTAACCTCCTGCACAACTAAGCTATCGTTTTTGTCGTATTTCAACCATTGGTTGATTTTGAAATTTAACTCTTTGTGCCAATTTGATTTTCGGCTTAGGGTATCTAGTTTTATATCAGAAAACCAATCAATATTTCCGTATTTTTCATCATCAAATTCCCAAGATATTTCTTTCGAAAAAGGATTTCTCTTCCGGCTTATTAGGTCGTTAAAAAGAATCTGATAAGCTGGTTCAGATTCGTCAAATTGTGGAAACCAATGCGGAAATCCATTGTAGCGATAATCTTTGTAATCGGCATTTATTCCGTTCATTAATTTTGTTAAATCATCATTTGCGTTTGGTGGATAATAATAATCCTCATCTGTTGAAAAATTGATAAATGAACGGTTTTTAATATTTTCAACGAAAGTACCACCCGTAAATATTTTTGGATAAGTGTTAAATCCGTAAAAACCTGCAAATTGTGTAGGTTGTTTCATCAGATATGAAAACGACCCCGTTCCTCCGTTAGAATGTCCCGAAATGAAAACTTTATTGTCATCAACGTTGACTGCTTTCTTGATACTTTCAAGCATTTCGGGAATCATAAAAAAGCCCTCATTTGATGTCATCCAATTGTATTGCCTGCTCCCTTTTGGAAAAACTAAAATGACATCATTTTGCTCTGCATATTTTGTGTAATATCTATTCCAACCACCTAAATTCCAATCTGCAAACTGATAATCAATCAACGCATTACTTCTTACTGCACCATGAAGAAAGAAAAGCAGGGGATACTTCTTATGAGGATTGTAATTTTTTGGTAAATGAATAAAAAACGAAGTTTTGGTTGAATCGTTTATTTTGAATGAAATAGAATAATCCTGATTCTTTTTCGCTTTGTAGGGATTAAAGTTTTTTATTTTCTCATAAAGAGATTTTTCATCCTGAAATTTATCTAGGTTAGTTGGCTCTATGCTGAAAAATTCATCTTCCTTTACTTTTAATTGGCTGTAAAAACGATCTTTATTTTTAATAGCATTACTTTTCAAAATTTGCCATCTTGGGTCACCTATTAGATCTTTATATTCTTCCGAAGCATAATCTCTAATGATATAATTCCAAGCGGGATAAGTTTTCCAGTCGGTTTCCTTCTTTGCCAGCGCAGATAAATAGGTAAATGCTTTATCTTTATTATTCAATTTATAGGCTAAGATTGAAGCGTTATAGCGGCTAAATTGATCTATACTATCCGGAAAGCGCGCAAATGCATCCTCGTATAATCCTAATGCATGCAGATACGCAATTGAATCTTTTGCTTTTTTTTTGTTTTCGACCGCTTTTCGAATCAAAGTTGAATAATTTTCCTGTGCTTGGGCAAATAAACTTAACAGAACTAAAAATAAAACAATACAATATCTCATAAATCAAAATTTAATCAGGCAAATCTACAGACAAACTATTTCGGAAACTTGTAAAAATGGAACTTTACTCGAACTTGTAAAAATGGAACTTTACTCGTTAAGGATCCAGATGCCAAAAAGTATCTTCTTTTCCTAAAATAGTTCCTTTGCTAAAAAAGTTTCTAGGTGAATTATCAACCAGATTTTTATAGATTTTATTAAGATGAGATTGGTCGCTGAAATTAAACTCATAAGCAATTTCAGTGAAGCTACTTTCAGGGTTCTCAAAAAGTTTCTTGTTGACGGACTGCCTAAAAAGAACTATTTCGTAAAATTTTTTTATGGAAACTCCCAAATGAAATTGAAATAATCTGTTTAAATGTTGTCTGCTGATTCCAATGTAAGTTGAAAGTTCTGTGACAGATATTTTCTCGTCATTACTGAAAATATATTGAATTGCTTGTTCTAAAATTGGGCTCTCAAATTTTTTAAAACGATGTAATAAAGCGTTGTCTAAAAAATCTGAAATATGTTTTGTTTGAGTTGTAGAAAAGATTTCTTTTAGTTCTTCTGGACTGAAAAACTCGTAATCTGTTATATAATCTGCAAAATTTAAATTTTCGTAAAATTGCTGGATACCTAAAGGATGAAATACAATGACGATTCTGTAAACTGTTCCAGATTGTTTTACATTAAGTACTTTTTGCCGAATAGGGGTGAAAATCTGAAATGGGTTTGCGTTATCATCAAATTTTATTTCTCCATTTTCCAATCTCACATGATATCTATAAATTGAAATTGTATTATTAAAATGGGGGAAACATAGGAATTTATTGATCACATTATTTGGTTTAATGTCCAAATAGTAATAATCAACATACTTTTTGACTATAGGATTTTTTGGTTTGAACGTTTGAAATAATTCCTTCATTTTTAACTTTCCACCTCGCAAATCTGCAATAATTTCAAAAATAAGAAAAAAAGTTAATGCTAAATCAACATATATCTGATCGTCTAAATAATAATGGAGATTGGAAAAAAACCTAAACAGCTTTGCTGGAGATTAGCGCTTAGCAAAGGGCTACTTTAGTCTAATATAATTCACTATCAAACGCTAAGAAAAGTGATTAAAAGTAATTTATACATAATCGATATTATTTACTAGGTTATTGTGCTAATTTATTACATACTAAATAACTCATAAAATTTGATAAAGAATAGTCTGTCTGTAATTTTTCAGCTCATGTGATTGACTATCCATATAATTTACTTGTTTTTTTACTAAATATGTTAGCAATAATCAATTTATTGTTATATATTTGTCTGATAATCAATTAATAAATATTATGGCTAGATCAAAAAAACATTTGGGTAGGTATGTAGATCCACGTACCGATTTCGGTTGGAAATTTTACTTTGGTAGGGAGGACAACAAAATCTTACTGATTGAGTTTCTCAATAGTCTGTTTCAGGGAGAGAAGATAATTTCGGATCTAAGATATAAGCCTGTAGAACATGATGGTGATTATGAGGGAATGCGTCGTGTTGTATTTGATTTACATTGTATCGGCAGCGATGGTGAGGTTTTCATCATTGAGATGCAGCAGCTCTTTCAAGAATTTTTTAAGGACCGTGCAGTGTACTATACCTCACGTCTCATCAATAAACAATTAGCGCGAGGTAAGAAGGGTAGTGATTATTACCTACCGGAGGTTTACTTTATTGGTATTTTGGAGTTTCACATGGATAGAAATGGTAGTACCGGTATATCTCGTGTCACAGAGCGGCCTTATTTCTATGATGTTGCGCTGTGTGACAAATTGACCAAAGAAATATTCTATGATAAATTGGGATATAAAATGATTTCGCTTCCATTATTTAATAAACAGCCAGAAGAACTAAAGACAGTTATGGATCAGTGGTTGTACTTACTTAAACACTTGAGTACCATGGATAGATTGCCAACATTTTTGGATAAAAGAATATTTGGTCTTATCTTTGAGATAGGAGAGATAGGTAAACTAACGGAGGAGGAGCTAATGTCATACGAAGCAAGTTTAAAACATAAGCGTGATGCTGAGAGCGTATTTAATTCGGCCAAGAAATCCGGAGAATCTTTAGGTCACGCTAAAGGCCTAGCAGAAGGTAAAGCTAAAGGTCTAGCAGAAGGTAAAGCCAAAGGTCTAGCAGAAGGTAAAGCCAAAGGACTAGCAGAAGGAGAGCGTAAAAAAGCTCTTGAAACCGCTAAAGCATTTAAGGAAATGGGGCTACCTATAGCTGATATTGCTAAGGGCACAGGGCTTTCTGTCGAAGAGGTCGAAAAACTCTAAGTTTCTTTATTTTGGATGACTGCTCCACCAATAGATGAAGGGCACGAGCCGATTAAATTGGTTGACACAGTTTATGTTATACTCTCCCGTTATATGCTGTGCTTCCCATCATCCTGTATTCGGTAATAGTTTGTCCGCTAAATATTGTTTCCATTTTGTCCCGGTAAACTCGCAATTTCCGCTTTTGATTTGAGCATTAGGAAATTCTGCAAGAATTGCTGTTAAGTCGTTCCAAACATTTTTCAATTTATCGTCCTTGTTTTCAAAATTCAAACTAAATTTTCCGTTTTCTACTTTAATATGCTTGAGAAAAATACCTTCTTGTGTCGAGCTAATTCTGTCCGCAAGTTGTATATAGTAACCTTGATAGTCTGGATAAGGAACTTGCTCTGGTTGTCTTTCTTCACCTGAATAATAACGAAACAGAATGTCGTGTCCGTATTTGCTTAATTTTTCTTTCCAAAATAAAGGTCTCGGAACTTCAGAAAGGTCAGCGGTCAAATATATTTCCTTCTCACTTGTCCAAGGCTTAAATGTTGTTTTTATTAGTTCTTGTTCTTCAATTTCAAGGCTGTTTGTAACAAGTCGAAAAATCGCAGGTGTAGCGAACTCTAAGCAAATTCCATTTTCAACTTCCCATGCTTCAATATATTCAATGTAATTGTCGTCACCAACATTTGTTACATCTATGTCAAAAGTCCATTCATAAATTTTTGATGGAATAATTTTGAAAGGCAAGATGTGTCTTTCTGAATTTGCCTTATAATTTGCTTTCACATTATAACCAACAATAATTTCAAGCGGATTTTCTTTTATTGCCAAAACGTGTCCGTCTTCAAAATAGAAGTTGTCGGACAACCATTTGTCAAGGTCGTTGAATGTATGTACGGTAGTTTTTAGCATTGTATATGTAGAGCGGCGACTTTGCGAAGTAACGTAGCCGTATCGAAGATACGAAAGTGGAGCTGTTTAACCAAGTCGCTTATGGTAAGCTGTCCGCGTAGCGACGGCTTACGTCAATTCCAATCTTAATATAGACTAAGGTTTCCCATAATGCTATTATCGGGCTAGGATAGGCTTAATACATCCGATTACATATAAAAAATGGGAAACCCTAAATATCTGTACGGTATACAATGTTGCTAATAATATTAGTAATATTGTGTAATGAAACCGCTAGAAATCTTTTGCCGAAATCGGGTAATGTACGCTCAAATTACCGTGCATGATAAAAGCATGGGCATGAAAGATTATCATCTTTACAACAAAAATGGTCTTGCTCATTATGTTTTCAGGAAATCTCAGGGAGAGTGGCAATTGGCATACGGTGTACTTGCCGATGACATCAAGGAAGCGTGCATTGACGCCCTTATACTTCGCTTTGATACTGATGTGCCTGAGTTGTTTTATCATCATGGAAAACGCCAGGTAGTGGAAGTTCGGGCCAAGAAATACAGCCTTTGGCATATATACCTCAATAATGCTTATGTAGGAAGTATTCATTATGACACCTTCACTAAACAGTTCAATTATCACCTTGACGACAATTGCTTATTGACCGATGATCACGTGCAAAAATATATAGCCATGATCCAGCGTGGAGAATTAAAGTGGATAAAGGACGATATTCGATGAAAAAGAATATAAAGTTCGAATGTGACGTGTGTGGTCAGAAGCAAGTGGTTGAGGTTTCTGTTTTGCATGGTGGTGGAACCTTGCAAATTATGATTGATCGGTTTTTTATAATGAATGTAGATTTTCGCAGTGGCGATTGGGTAATGCTATGTAACAATACGAGCTGGTTGACCACCGATGAACTTGTTATTATCCTCGATGAGTTGGGCTATGACGAATAAAAAAACCTTGAGTCTGGGCGGGGCGAATCCTGTTTGGTTTTAAAAACAAAAAAAGGCCGAGTTACTCCTCATCCTCATAAATGAATAAATATTATAAAGTCTTTTCCAAAATTAGAAATCACCCAAGTTGCAGCAATGATAACGGACGGTGCGACAGGTGTGGACGATCATGGAAAAACTTTTTGATAATAGAATGCTGTCATTACCGAGACAGGGGGTTGATCTGGAGTGTTCGTGAACATGATAATAATATTTGAAGCAATAAACTAGCATTCCGGAATGAAAGTATTATCAGGAAGGAACTTTTAAACAACATATTCAAATAAATGAATAATTACTATCTGTGGGATTTACATACAATTAAACCAAAGAATGAAAGCAATTCACAACCTATGTAAGCATCCATTAATATAAACACTATTATGAGTCCAGCCGTATATATCGACCGGACTTTAAGATTTATCTTTTCAAAGCCTTTTCCTTTTCTTTAAGCATCCAGTTTCGGAGCTTTTCCTCTCTTTCAGGGCTGATACGCTTTAGAACAATTACCCCCTTTAAATTTTGAGTGCTATTCCCTGTAAATCTGTCGAATTCAACCGTTATATCATATTCAAAGCGATTCCATTTGGGAGAAGTGAGACTGTCAAACGGCACAGTTGTTATGGAATCCCCCCGTTGAACATATACCAAATTTGCCCAAGTAGCAGATGTCCTACTTGGAACACCAGACATCATTGCAACATCACGGAGATCCAAATGTATTTTTTCGACCAAAGTCTGTAGTATCGATAAGTCCTTTTCTTTTTTTTGACTGTAGGCAGATGTTAAAAAACAAATACCCAAAATTGTTAAAATGTTATTCTTCATTTGTTATCAATTAATTGGGGCTAGAGGATACGCTATGGATCGGACAGTTTTTCCCATCGCCTAAGTTTGCGTATGGTTTGATCGTTTGTGGTTGACCATCGGCGCTCGTCACGGTGATAGTTGGGTTTTTTACCCAGGTTTCATTTATTTCAACAGGTGGATTACCAAAGGTTGCATAATTATTTGCAAATGCTAAAGCTTTTGAAAAGTACTATTAATACAATATCGAATCCTATTTGGTTTTTAAAAAATATTATTTCTAGCTGTTGAGCATGGAGTACTAGCTGTCAAAAAGTTTGCTGTTACCGGATTTTTGACTGTAAATGATCTAAGCACCAAAAATATTTTACGTTGACGGATCAGGTGTGGATGATCTTTAAAAGCTACACATTCAAAAAATAGATAACATCAACCTCCCCACTTGAAGTTAGTGAGTGGATAGATTGCAATTATTTACTGATGTTTTCGACTTGCTTTTTCAACTTCCTTTCTTAACTTTTTCTGATCTTTTCTTGGGCCCACTTCATTTATATAAGCAGGTTGCCTTGGTAATTTTATATCCAGATAGTAATCTTTAAAGTATGCATCTATTCTCACTTCATCAATTGTCAAATTCGATCCAAATTTTTCTATAATTACTTTTCCCCAAAAACCATCTGGAGAGATTTGTTTTGAAAATTCACCCTTTTCGTCTGTGGTAAGCGAAGCTATGGTGTCCCTGCCATTTTTAAGAAAAAAGACTCTCGCGTAAGGCACTATTTCATTATTATAGCATAATCTTACTTTTCCATGTATTAATGGAGCTACCTCGCTTTCCGTATATCCTTTGCCCATCTGATTAAAACTACTGCAATTGTTTCGATCAATTTCAGCAAAGTCGTCAAGATTCTTTTTCGTTGCACAACTTGCCAATGTCCAAAATAAAAGAATGCTAGCAACCCATGCGAACTCCTTTTTGTGTAACTCCTTTGTCTTTTCTAGTATCATATTGTTCAGCCATTATTCTATCTGTAATTCGAGATTTATCTACATCTGAAAGGTTTTTAAATGCATCCGTTTCTAATAAGCCCTTCCAGGCAATATCGTCATATATTTGCTTATCTAAATGATAGCTTTTTAATTCTCCGTAATTTTTAATGGATGCGGCTAGATCTGTAATAAAATCTCTAGCAATGGTCTCATGTTGAGCGCCATTTGAAAAAGCTTTTTTCTTTGTATACTTTTCAAATAATTGAGGATAAGTCATTGTTGCTGCCGTTGGATCATCATAAAAAAATGCAGTAAGGTAAGCATGAATAGATTCATGAAGCATTGTTGTTGCAAATGCTAAGTCGGAAACATTACCTATAACTAGTGGATTGGTATTGAAAGCTATAATTATTTCTCCTGTATTATTATTTCGATTTGTACCAGCCACTTTCATCGGATCGCTAAAATTTTCTGTAGTAAACTTAAGGTTATACCCTGGTATTTCTCCCGAAAACTTTTTGATTATATCAGCGACAGAATTTCCATTCAGCATTTTAAGTGTATCCGATACGCCTTTCATACAGTCTGGAAGATTTGTATCATCGATTTTAGCATTGAAGTTTGCAATATCACTTCCGTCCGAGCCACCTCCACCATCACCCGTACCAGGTGCATCTGGAACCCAAACATTTTCGCAGACGTACTCATCTCGGCTATCAATAAGCGACCAACCATATCCAGCACAAAATGAGGGGTAAGAACAATCTCTGCTATGATATATAGTAATACCACTACCACATCCATATCCTCCTGATTGATAGATACAATCCACCGTTTGATAGTTGCAATTTTGCTCCCATGCCATTTTCGTTGATGAAGCCCTCTTTTTCTGTACATTTTCATCTCCTTCAAAATAAGGCGAACCATTCCGGTATTTTATCAAATTTGCAGCGTTACTTTTTAGATTTGTGAATAACATTTTTCCAGTAAAGGAGCGGAGATCAGTAATTTCTTCCTTCGTATCATTGAAAAAAAAGCCTTTGTAAAATTCTTTGCCATTTTTTACGAGTAAGTATGTCTTACCACCTTTTTCAAACGTAATTTTCTTCTTATCTTCCTTGAGAAAAGGATGCAATGGAATGAACATATATTCAACTGAATCGTTTGCTTTACGGACAGTTACTTCATCCCATAAAGGTTCCCATTGAATTGGTAAGTTATCGTTTGGATTGATCTTTTTAAATATTCCTTCTTTGGCATAAAATTCTTTTATATCAGCCAAAGTCGGCTTATTTTCATTATCTAATACTTGGGACGAATCTTTCTGACAACTTACTACGATAAACAGCAAGATAAGGAGCCAGATAAAGTTTCTTGTAAAAAAATGGCTTTTCATTACTTCTATTTTACTTTTCACTTAACGATTTATAGGAATAAAGCTAAAGTTATTTATCGTGAAATTTTTACTAGATTAAAAAACTACACATTTGTGTGAAAGTTTGTAACTCGCTTATAATGTATAGATAATGCACAGGTAATATACAGGTAATAATAGAAAAGTAATTCGATTTTAAGAACCATTCTTCTGATTGAAATACAATAGGGAATTGAAATCAGCTTTACACGTTACTCGTGTAATATAGATAAGCTGGTTAGATAATATAAGAAATGAAAAAAGGACAAAGATTGCAGACCGTGAGGGAGTACAAAACGCACTCTGTCAAAGGCTGGTGAAACATGCTGGTCTCTGTGTTACTTCCAAATGAACCTAACTGTTTTTAACAAAATCTGGATCAAAGATCACTAATCATTAGCAGTAAAATCTTATTACTTTATAAAAAAATTAAAAATTCGAATTTTAGCAGGCTTTTGAATAAAATGAACGACAATTATCTCAACTAATCTCGCGATCTTTACAGTAGATGAATGCCCAAAGCCGGTTAACATCTAGCCCAAGCGGACATCTAGCCAACATGGCCTCCCTCGACGGTTAACGAGGGAGGCCTTTTGTTTATTTTATTGCCTTATTAAAATTGCTGAATAAATCAGCTACGGTTTCCCGTATCGAACCATTCTTTCAAACCCATACCTTAGCCTTACAATTTGTAATAATCTTGAAAGTTAATATCTGTAAACATATTAATTCAGCATAAATAATGTATATTAGGCTTGGGTATTAACCTTGCCCGATTGAAAAGTAGTATGCCATGATAGTAACCACGACCAATTCCATCGAAGGGAGGGAGATTTCACGATATAATGATCCAATAGCAGCCAATGTTGTCATCGGCGCCAATATCTTTAGCGAAATAGGAGCGAGCTATGTAGATTTCTTTGGCGGTCGCTCTACCAGTTATGAGAAGAAGATGCATGAGATGTACAAGCGTGTTACTGAAACGCTCAGGTAACGTGCACAGGCAATTCGTGCTGATGTTACTATAGGGCTTAAGGTTGATTTCGACGAAATCTCAGGTAAGGGGAACCTGCAATTTATCTAACGGTTATGAAGTATAAAATTTAGAGCCAACAATCATTACAAATACAACCAAGATATGAATACGCAATTGACAATGACTGTCCTCATGACAATATTAACTCTGACCAGCCTCGGACAAAATAATGATCATAAATCTGTACATAGTTCTGCAGATAAGGTTTTTATAAAATCATTGGAAGAAAGGCAAATAGGAAAAGTAAGTATTATATTTCTTTACCCACATTTTACGCTTTAGATGAAACCAATGGAGAAGATTTTTCCATTTATCATTTTCATCCTGTCGACACTACAAATCACACTGGTTTTTCGGGCGGTTTTTATTTTGGTAATCATCCTCGTCAATTTCCAGCTAAAAATGAAAGTTGCAGAACAGAGACGCGGAAAAGTGAAATGTTTGATCAAAATGTTAACTGGACGATTTATAATTGTAATGGAGACTATTCAGTTCAAAGCATAATGGATAGTAAAAGTGGCGAGGGGCGGAATGAATTGCTTCACATTTTTGGCCATGCAAAATCGAATAAAAATCTCGACAATTTACTGTTTATTGTTACTACAATGAAAAAAAAGGATTAATATCAGCAGATACTAAAATTTGTCGTGGGCCGATTGAATTTTTGATGATAACAAATGGACGAATGACTTGAGTACCATGGATAGATTGCCAACATTTTTGGATAAAAGAATATTTGGTCTTAGTCAGGCATATCAGTATCAGATACAGCCTTATTCAACTTCATACGGTATTTTGGACTTTAATTCAATCATGATGTATCTTGCTTCGAATGTCATGACTAAAGTCGGCGGTGGTACCTGGACAGCTCAGCGAGATGATTTAAGTGAGGGTGATATCTAAGGGTTAAATCAATTCTATGGATTTAAAATTAATGGACCGTCTAGCATTTGTTCTGATGGTATATATACGATAGTAAATCCGGGAACAGTAACCTTGGAAAACGCTGATGGAATAGCAACTTTAACTTCATTAGGTAATAATCAGTGGAAAGTTACAAGAACTGGTAATTATGCCGGTTTTGTAAAACTGAAGACCAAAAATGTGAAAGGTTATTCAGTTGAAAAAGTTATAGATGTAGGTGCAGGCTTTAACATTTCTGGGAGACCTATTGTTAATCCGGGCCAGATTTATACCTATACAGTCGATGCTTCATTGGGGAATGTCAGTTTCTTTGTCGGTGGGGGAACAATATTATCAACGACAGCAAATACTGTGAGAGTCAAAGTACTTAACACGCAAAATGGGGCTTTACCGTATTTTTATATTTCAGCCACTGCTCAAACTGCATGTGGATTATCTACAGTTATTGAGTACCCTACAGTTCAAGAATAGAAATGAATTGTATTTCGTATTATATCAAAGCCTTGAGCGCTCGCTTAAGGCTTTTCTGTACAATCCCTTTGCACACCTTACCTTACATCTAATATATATATAGAATTTTTGGATTGGTGGATAAATTTAACTCAAACCATCTAAGAGCTCAAAAGTAATCTCTCCAGTATGATGCTCCCTTAATTGGTCGATTAACGGAATACATGACGCATCATAAGCAATATGTGTTAGGTTTTTAAAAGTTAATATTTCAATTAAAAGATTGGGAATATCAATAATATGAGCATTTTTAAGAACCAGTGTTTTTAGGTTTTGTATTCTGAGGTTAGTCAAACCGATTAAATCAAAATGATCCAAATATAAAAAACTCAAATTTTCAAGGTCATTTATCCATAACGGGATCTCATAGGGACTATTTTCTTTTACCCTTCTACTACTGTAATCGCCTGTTAAAAATAGTTTTTCAAGTTGATAAAGGCTTTTTACATGTTCATTTGGCAAGGTATTTCTGTCAAACATCGTTGTCGTATATAAGGCAAAGGGGACATTGCTAATTCCTAATAAGACCGTATCTCCTTGAAAAAATAGTACTGATCCATTTTTTTCATCACCCCAATTAATATGAAGCATACCGCTTCCCTTAATAATGCTTTTTCCTTCATTGTTATCTTTTTTCATAATGACTAAATATGAGATCTTACAACCGCCAGGTAACAGTTTAATTTCTACTGCAATGCAACTATAAATTCAGGTTTCAATTCAGGCCCGTTCCAAAACGTAAATCCAAGGTTGCCGAGTATGCAATCCGATAATTCAGCTTTGACGATATCTTTCGAAACTAACCACTTTAAAATATCATTTACAACAACTTCATCAAAAACATACCTGGACACTTTAGGCACAAGCGAAATAGTATAGTCATTCATAGACTAAAAATAAAGAATAATTCGAACAATGTTCTAACGGTTTCATACAAATTTTTCTCTAAACACCTGAATAAGTTACTTATGGTTTCCCGTAACCAGTCCTACTTTCAAACCCATGCCTTAGCCTAACAATCTTTAATAATCTTGAAAGTTAATAGTTGTAAACATATCAATTCAGCATAAATAATGTATATTAGGTTTGGGTATTAACCTTTCCCGATTAAAAGTATAATGCCATGATAGTAACCACGACCAATTCCAATATTCCAATAGCGGCCAATGTTGTCATCGGTACCACTGTCTTTCGCGATATAGGAGCGAGTTATGTCGATTTCTTTGGCGCTCGCTTATTCGTGTAATTTACTATAAGTCGATAATTTCTTAAGCGTGTTATGTGATAGATATTTAAATAATAGTAGTTATAGGGATTTTAATTAATTCAGACAATCTTTTGTTTACTACACATTTGTGTGAATTTTAAAAAACCGTATTATAAATGTAATTTTTATAAATATATTCGAGAATATATTAAATAAAAATTATGAAAAAAAGTATTTTAAAGGTAATGCTACTAGGTGGTGTTATCTTTGGAGCCAGCCAAGTTCAAGCATCAACCATCGCTGAAGAAGTTCCGGTTGCACAAATGGAAGTGCTGGTTGAACAAGAGCAAGGACCTGTCCAATGCTTGGCAGGAGTTGTAATCCGGGGAGAACAGATGGAGGGTCATTACCCAGCTGATGTTCTTGATAAGATCTTACAAATGGAAATTGAAAAATGTTTTAATGGTACCCATTCTTCATTGTAAAAAATTATAGTGTTAACACTATATTGAGTATTTAAGTGTAAGATATGGTTGGGTATTAACCCAACCATATTCAAAATATAAAAAATGAAACTAAGACACATTTTTCCTCTTTTAATATTGGTCTTCATCGTGAAGGTCAAGTCCAATGCCCAAGAAGTTGCGGGCCATGCTCATTACGCTGTATTAAGGAGTACTGATAGTATTAATAATGGCCCTGAAGGTTTATGGATGCTCAACGCATATCCTTTTGTTCCTAAGGTGGCTGCAATGATGCGTTTTAAGCTGGAATTTACAACCACGAACGCAATGTTTAATCGGGTAAAAACCAGGGAACTTGAAAAAGTCTCGAATGAAGATATTAAGACAACTGAAACATTGGTCGGTTATAGAGATACAAGCTGGCATGATGCTTCGTATTTTTACAGTTTTGACAGGGATCTCAGAAAAGGTCCGGGTCAAAAAGGACTTATATTGAAGACCCATAACAATTTTGATTGGAAAATCACTGAGGAAACGAAAAAAATAGGTGAATTTACCTGCTATAAAGCAAAAGGAGATAAAGTAATAAGCTATAGGGAGGGCGGCGAATACAAAATTAGAAAAACACCTGTTATTGCCTGGTTTTGTCCTGAAATTCCTGTACCCTTTGGCCCTGTCTTCGCACGTGACCTACCAGGTTTGATATTCGAGTTTCAATATGACGGGATTGTCTATGGACTAACTGATATTAACTTAACAACAAAGGCTGAGATTGCACCATTTCCTGATAAAGAAATCCTAACAAAAGACGAGTGGCGGGAAAGGTTATATAAATTGGCCAAAGAATTAAATATTCCCTATCAATAGCGCGTGAAGTTAAGATTTATACTGTTATTTATTCTCTTATTAGTTCTTCCCACTAGTTTACTGGCACAACAAAGCTTGTTATTTAAAGGTCTTGTTGTGGATGACTGCGACAAACCGTTGGAGAACACAAGTATCGTGATCAAACGTATTCCTTCTTCCGGAATTGCTCCCGTATTTCAGAAAACTGATCAGCAGGGACATTTTCAGCTAGAATTTTCGAACACAGGAAAAATTGAGCTTACGATCTCCAGGTTAGGCTATCAGAAAGTTGTTGATACCTTGGATATTCGATCGGTAGAACAAAAATTCAAATTATTAAAATCCGTCAAGAGACTTGAAGAAGTAAAGATCGACTACCAATACCGTGCTGTTGAAATTGCCAAAGATACGATCCGTTTTTCTGCTGACTATTTCCGGGACAGTACCGACCGAAAATTACAGGATCTTATTGAAAAGATGCCCGGCTTTTCCATCGAAGATGGAAAAGTGCGTTTTCAGGGGAAGCAAGTCAATGTAACCTTGGTGGAAAATGAACGCTTTTTTGGTGGCGGCAGTAAGCTCGCTATCGAGAATATTCCCGCAAAAGCAGTGGACAAGGTTGAAATGATCAGTAGGTTTTCCCAGAACGACCTGCTGAAAAACGTGCAGGTAAATGATCAGCTCGCCATGAACATCAAACTGAAAGAGAATAAGAAGAATTTCATCTTTGGGGATCTTGAATCGTCATTGGGGAGCGAAAAATCCTACAAAGAACACGCCGCCCTATTTTATTACTCACCGGAAAAAACCATGTCTTTTATTGGGGATATCAATAATATCGGTACTTCACCGGTTTCCAAAGAAGATATTGATCGGGTTCAGGGTGCCGAGTTACAATATTTTTCTAATTCAGTTAATAAGAATAACCTGGCTGGATATGATCGCGACAATCGAAATGTGATAAAGAACATCAATAAGTTCGCCGCATTCAACGGTTTTCAAAAGGGACTAAAGAAGAAATTTAGCGTAAACCTCTATGGCGTGTATGCCGAAAACAGGTTGGGTACCATGTTAGAAGGCACTAATCATTATTCTTTTCCCGATCTTCGGTATACAGAACAAACCAATATGCGTTCTTCGCAGGTCAATAGACAGGCGTCTTTCAATATTTCGAGCAATTTTAAGCCAAGTCCCTATTTTAGCTTGGGTTACAACCTGGGTACATTCTGGACAATGCCCAAGCAGGAGGTACATACGAACAATGTCATTGACAGATTTGGAGTAGACAACAATAGTATACAAATCCAGGATGGACATTCCATTGTATTAAAACAATATCTCGAAGGGAGCTGGAAGCATTCTTTGCGAAGTTATAGTTCTTTTGCTTTTCAGCATCAGTATACCTCAGAGAAAGATAATTTTTCCCTTTCTTCGGACAGCCTTTTCCTACGTGGCTTCATACGTTTTGATTCTTTGCCGAACTATAGTATCAGGAGACCTGTGGAGAGGAAGACGCATCTTTTCAATGGGTCTTATAAATACTATTGGGTCATCAATCAGAACCAGCAACTTCATCTGGAAGCGAACTCTCAAAATGAATTATTACGGCAGAAGGGGCAGTCAATCGGAGCCCAGGATACAACAGGTGCGCACTTATTTGACCACGAGCAATATTATCGAAACAGCAGCAATTATTTGGGTGGGAGCTATCGGTTGGACTTTGATAAGTTAAAGATACTATTTTCCCTAAAGCAGTATTACTTATATTTAATCAACCAGACTCCAACAAACGATGATCGTCATGGGCAATGGTTTCTACAACCGGAGGTCGATCTTAAATATGGCAAAAGTGCGTTGGATGGATTTCGTCTTAATTACCGAAGAGGTTATACTTTTGCGACAGCAATGGACCTTAATCCGTCTTATTGGATCACAGGTTACAATAGTTTGTCCCGGGGAAATATCCTGCTGGAGGGACAGACATTCCATAAACTTACTTTTACCTATAACAATTTTAGACTTACGGACTTTCGGGTAATCCACTTTAACAGTACATTGACTTTGAAAGATAAGATAAAAGGGAACAGCCTTTTGACTTCTTCCTACGAGCAGTTGAAGACCGTGCAGTTGTTTGATCGGCCTGATCTCAATTTCACAAACATTGGGGGCTATAGCATAAGATACGGTAGGTTTGAACCGGGTGTATATCTGTCCTATATCCATATGAGGTTAGCACAAGGGATCGATAACAGCGAGATTTATCTACGACAGAATACTGTTTCGACAGACCTTTCCTTAAGATGGTTCATACCAAAGTTGGCAGATGTAAAAGTGGCCTGGACAAGAACAGATAGCTGGCAAAAGAGTTTGGCAGATAATCAAAAGGTCGCGCTCAATAAATGGAGCATTACCGGGAAATATCAGCTGAAGAATTTTGTGTTTAAAACAGACTGGAGTCTCTTGAAGACAGGGCTGGGTGATAGCAGTGCTGATCCTACTACTATAGATGGAAATTTTGAATTGCGTTACCAGAAAGTGAAATCTCCGTTCAGTTTTTATATTCAAGGGCTAAACGTGTTAAAAAATACGAGTTACCGAACTGCGGTACTGACAGAGTACATCAGTTCCGAAAAAATTACCTATACGATGCCCCGTATTTTTCTATTGGGTTTATCGTATAGCCTATAATGTCTTACGGTTTCCTTTAACCAATCCTACTTTCAAACCAATATCTTCGCCTTACAGTTTATAATGATCTTGAAAGTTATTAGCTGTAAAAACATATTAATTCAGCATACCATACGAATACCAATACCAAAATTCCAATAGCTGCCAATGTTGTCATCGACACCACTGTTTTTGGCGATATAAGAGCGAGCTATGTCGATTTCTTTGGCGGTCGCTCTACCAGCTATGAGAAGAAGATGCAGGAAATGTACAATCTCAAGCGACATGCCCAGACAATTTATGCTAACGCTACTATCGGGCTAGGATAGGCTTAATACATCCGATCACATATAAAAAATGGGAAACCCTAAATATCTGTACCGTACACAATATTACTAATATTATTAGTAATATTGTGTAATGAAACCGCTAGAAATCTTTTGCCGAAATCGGGTAATGTACGCTCAAATTACCGTGCATGATAAAAGCATGGGCATGAAAGATTATCATCTTTACAACAAAAATGGTCTTGCTTTTTATGTTTTCAGGAAATCTCAGGGAGAGTGGGAATTGGCATTCGGTCTACTCGCCGATGACATCAAGGAAGCGTGCATTGACGCTCTTATACTTCGCTTTGATACGGATGTGCCTGAGTTGTTTTATCATCATGGAAAACGCCAGGTCGTGGAAGTTCGGGCCAAGAAATACAGCCTTTGGCATATTTATCTCAATAATGCCTATGTAGGGAGTATTCAGTATGACACCTTCACTAAGCAGTTCAATTACCACCTTGAAGACAATGGCTTATTGACCGATGATCACGTGTAAAAATATATAGTCCTGATACAACGTGGGGAATTAAAGTGGATAAAGGACGATATTCGATGAAAAACAATATAAAAGGAATCACTTGCGTCCTAAACGTTTAAAAAGTGGCGGTGATTGGGTATAGCAAAATTGCTATATT
>NZ_DDKA01000017.1:294076-303495 GCF_002339225.1 Sphingobacterium sp. UBA2610 | reverse complement strand
GGCACAGGATAGGGACGGGAACAGGGATCTAACCTGGACATTGCGGGGGAAACATGGATGATCCTGAAAATTGGATCGCACCACGGACATCCGCGGAACCGGGACTTGATACAGGCTCTGCAGCGGAAACATGGATGGACAGTGTATTGATCGATCTGCTTAAGCTCGGGATCACTATGGTAGCCCGCTCGCCTCAATGCCCAATTGAAGACGGTGCGCACAGGCGCAGCAGATGGACGGGAACAAGCGTAAAAGATCGCAGAACTCAGCGCTCCGGAATACCTTCTTTTGCAGCTATACTTTCCTACCTGTTTACTTAGGTTTAGTTTAGGTTTTAGTTAGGTTTTGTTTAGGTATAGTATAGGTTAGAGCTAAACAAAACCTAACTTATTGCTAAGCTAAATATAAACAAAAGCTAACCTAAGGAATAAGAAGCCCTCAACTTTTCTTTATTTATTGGGGAAGCATGGCTCATTTAGGGCAAACTAGGGTTCCGCCTCGTGGACAGGGCTCCGGCTGCTGCGCAGGGCTTGCGGGAACCTTCGGCTCCCATCTCCACCTGCTTCGTACCATGCTCGGGGCAGATTTGCCCTGCAACCGTGTTGAGTCCGTGTTGAGTCCGAGTCTAAGCCCGCACTCACCCCGCTGCCAACACGGGCAAATGACGCTCCGAACGCGACCATATCCCCCGGATGCCCCTAAAAAGACCAACGCCAATCCGAACCGCAGCCGAAAAACTCCGCAGCGACGCTGCAACACGAAAACAACTCGGAAAAACACGCTATAACGAAGGAAAAAACCATTTCGCGGTACTGATTTGCCGTACTGATTTCAAGCATCGGAATTAAATACAATGCTTATGAAGAAGTTAGCCTGTTATCGGCTTGAACGGCGACTGATCATAGCGCTCACATGGAATGACCAAAAGAGAACGATAGAATATACCTACAGGGACAAATGAGGTCTATTGAATCCTTATTACATAATAAGTATTAACACCACATAATTATATAAGTATTAGCGCTAACAAAATTATATAAGTAATAAAATTACATAGGCATTAACATGATGTAGAAGCATCCACGAATCCACACTAATGCAGCAAAATATACACAAACGATGCCACCTCTTATTGACTAAAAATTCAATAAATCATAGCATCGTTTATTACTGTATAAAGCGTGTTCGTACGAAGAAAAAGATTAAGAAAAAGCGTTCAGCCCCGTAATATCTTGTCCTGTGATCAATAAATGAATATCATGCGTCCCTTCATAGGTAACTACAGACTCTAGGTTCATCATATGTCGCATTATTGGGAAGTCACCGACAATCCCCATTCCGCCAAGAATCTGCCTAGATTCACGCGCTATCTGCAGCGCCATATTCACATTGTTCCGCTTTGCCATGGAGATTTGCTGAGGAGTAGCACGCCCCTCATTCTTGAGTACTCCTAAACGCCACGACAGCAACTGCGCCTTGGTAATTTCTGTCAGAAATTCCGCCAGCTTCTTTTGCTGCAATTGAAAACCGGCAATTGGCTTTTCAAACTGATGTCGCTCCAACGCATATTGAACCGCAGTTTCATAACAGTCTATTGCTGCTCCGATCACGCCCCATGAAATTCCAAAGCGGGCCGAATTCAAACAGGAAAGTGGGCCACGCATTGAATTTACAGCAGGAAGTATATTTTCGGCAGGGATATAAACATCATGAAAAACCAATTCACCTGTTTTGGAAGCGCGCAACGACCACTTATGCATGGTCTCCGGAGTTTCAAAACCAGCCATTCCGCGCTCAACAATAACTCCCCGTACTTTCCCGGCCTCATCTCGCGCCCAAACGACGGCAATATCACAGATAGGCGAATTTGTAATCCACATCTTTGCTCCATTTAATAAAAAACCAGCTCCTTTTGCCGTCAATTTCGTTTCCATTCCACCCGGATCAGAACCATGATTAGGCTCAGTAAGCCCAAAAGAACCGACCAACTCCCCCGATGCCAACCGCGGTAAATATTTACGACGTTGCTCCTCACTACCAAAGGTATAAATCGGAAACATCACTAAAGAGGATTGCACCGATGCTGCCGAACGAATTGCCGAGTCGCCTGCTTCCAATTCCTGCATAATTAAGCCATAGGAAATCTGATCCAACCCTGCCCCACCATATTCGACAGGAATATAAGGTCCCAAGGCTCCAATTGCTCCCAATTTAGGCATCAAACCCGCAATAGCACGGTGCTCCTGCGCCGCATCTTCAATGAAAGGCTTTATCTCTGTTTTCACAAAATCACGGACAGACTGCCGTATCAGTTTATGTTCTTCGGACAATAAATCGTCCACCTGGTAATAATCGGTATTAATCTGTTTGATCATGATATAGTCTACATTAGCTTATCTAAGATAACGATTATTTTTCACTGAACAATATTCAGAAAAAAATTGTCAAAAAAAAATTTATTTCATATATTTAAACTATTCCACGAATAAAATAAACCATTATGATAAAATCAGCGCTTAAAACACTTGGAATATCTTCCCAGAATTTAGGATCATCAACTGGACAGCAATGGTTTTCCGAAGGTAAAGAATTCGAATCCTTTTCACCTGTCGATGGAAAACTCATCGCAAACATAAAAAGTAGCAATCGTAAAGACTATGAAGCAGTCATTAAGCAGGCCGGAGATGCATTTTTACACTGGCGCCTACTGCCTGCTCCAAAAAGAGGAGACATCGTTCGCCAGTTGGGAGACAAGCTACGTGAGCTTAAACCTACTCTCGGAAAATTAGTTTCCTATGAAATGGGAAAATCTTACCAAGAAGGCATGGGTGAAGTCCAAGAGATGATCGATATCTGTGACTTCGCCTTGGGCCTATCCCGTCAATTGTATGGTAATACCATCCATTCGGAACGTCCTGGGCACCGCATGTACGATCAATATCATCCTTTGGGTGTCGTCGGTATTATTACAGCATTTAACTTTCCAGTGGCGGTATGGGCATGGAACACCGCCCTCGCCTTGGTCTGCGGCAACACTGTCGTCTGGAAACCCAGCGAAAAAACACCGTTATGTGCCATAGCCTGCCAAAAATTACTTGCAGAAATCTTACACAACAACGGGCTGCCCGAGGGAATATCCAACCTCATTATGGGCGACAGGGAAGTTGGCGAGTGGCTTTCGGCAGACAACCGCATCGCCTTGATTTCTGCAACAGGATCTACCCGAATGGGAAAAGAAGTCGCCGTTACCGTAGCACAACGCCTTGGTAAAACACTTTTGGAGCTCGGTGGAAACAATGCGATCATCGTTACTCCAGACGCCGACTTAAAAATGACCATTATCGGTGCTGTATTTGGTGCCGTAGGTACAGCCGGACAACGCTGTACAAGTACCCGAAGACTTATTATCCATGAGGACATTTATGACAACGTCAAAAAACAACTGACAAAAGCTTATGGTCAATTAAAAATTGGTGACCCTTTGGACACGAAAAATCATGTGGGACCATTGATCGACAAAGCCGCCGTAAAATCATACTTAAACGCACTGGACAAAATTAAAACACAAGGGGGAAAAATGCTGATCAAGGGAAAGGTCCTTGAAGGCAAAGGGTATGAAAGTGGCTGTTATGTGCAGCCTGTCATTGCCGAAGTTGAAAATCATTATGAAATCGTACAGCATGAGACCTTTGCCCCTATTCTTTACTTAATCAAATACAAAGGGGATATCAGTGCGGCCATAGCACTTCAAAACAGCGTCGCCCAGGGATTGTCTTCTGCCGTTATGACCAACAACCTACGGGAAGCCGAGCTATTTCTCAGTCCTGCTGGCTCTGATTGTGGTATTGCCAACGTCAATATCGGCACATCGGGCGCCGAAATCGGAGGTGCTTTTGGGGGCGAAAAGGAGACTGGCGGAGGCCGGGAGTCTGGATCAGATGCCTGGAAAGCTTATATGCGCCGCCAGACAAATACCATCAATTATACAACTGACCTTCCCTTGGCACAAGGTATCAAATTTGATTTATAAACCATTTACACACAAAACTATGAGCAGCGTACATGAAAGATTAAGCAAACATATATTAGCCGATGGATTCCCTTTGGTTATGGATATGGAGAAATCCCATGGTTCTTATGTCGTGGATGAAAATGGGGATGAATACCTCGATATGTTCAGTATGTTTGCCTCCATGGCCGTGGGTTACAATCATCCACATTTGGTCAAACAACGTGACTTCCTGGGTAAAATGGCCGTCAATAAGCCAGCCATGTCAGATATTTACCCCAAAGAGTTTGCTGATTTTGTCGACACTTTTGATCGCGTAGCCATACCGAAAGAACTCCCCTATGCCTTTTTCATCTCGGGGGGAACACTCGCCGTGGAAAATGCATTAAAAGCTGCCTTCGACTGGAAGACAAGGCTTAATTTTTCACAGGGAATACAAAAGGAAGCCAGCCAGGTCATTCACTTTAGACAGGCTTTTCATGGTAGATCGGGCTATACCTTGTCATTAACGAATACACAAGACCCCAGAAAATACCTTTATTTTCCAAAGTTCAACTGGCCACGCATTACCAATCCTAAATTGAGCTATCCTTTAACAAACGAACATATCGGCCAGACGATTGCTTTGGAGGAAAAAGCTGTCTCAGAAATACGTCAGGCGATCACGGCTAACCCCAACGATATTGCCTGCATTATTATTGAACCGATACAGGGTGAAGGTGGCGACAACCATTTTCGAAAAGAATTTTTCGTACAGCTTCGTCAAATATGTGATGAAAATCAGATCCTCTTAATTTTTGACGAGGTACAGACGGGATTGGGTATTACGGGAAAAATGTGGGCTTACCAACATTATAACGTCATTCCCGATATCATTGCCTTCGGCAAAAAAGCACAAGTCTGCGGTATACTGGCGAGCAAGGAAAAATTTGATCAGGTGGAACATCATGTCTTTCAAGAATCCAGTCGTATCAATTCGACATTTGGTGGCGATTTTATGGATATGCTCCGCTTTAAATTAATTCTTGAAGTCATAGAGCAAGAAAACCTGATTCAAAATGCGGCAGAAAAAGGGCGCTATCTACAAGATAAGCTCCAGGAACTGCTAGCGAAAAAACCGCAGCTGTCCAATTTACGGGGTGAGGGTTTATTCGTTGCAGTGGATTTCGAATCGGAAGCTGCACGGAATGAATTTATCAAGAAAGCCTACGCCAATAAACTGATTATGTTAGGCTGTGGAGAGAAAAGTATCCGTTTTAGACCGCACCTCAATGTGAGCTATGCGGATATCGATAAAACGATAGCAATTATAGAAAAAAGTATTTCCTAAAAAGATATGCAATGCTAAAAGCTCTAAAATAGCCCATCGCATTGCATATTTTTTATAAACTATCTATCTTTACAGACATTGGGACGGTCGATATCGACCAGCTCGGAAATTCCATATTCATCAAACAAGTCTAAGAGTGCATCTGTGCCCTCTTCCAGTTTGTAATCCATCTCTTCTTTATACACGGGAATCATTGCATAAAAATTGATCAGATTACCATCTTTGGTCTTTAACTCCAAAAATTCCTCATCAAAACTTAACATAGGCGGAAGCAGCAACATACAACCGAAACCTGTATTTGCAATATCTTCGGCTTCCATGCCATTGGGAATGGTATGCCCATAGCCCAGCCAGGTTTTGTACTCATGTGGAAACCGCGCTAATCTTTTCAAAAAGTAGACCGGCCAATAATTATTGTCATCCTGAAATTCCTCTTCTCCGATCTTCCAATCAGCGGGCAGCACAACCATTAGCTCTGCGCGCTCATAAGACTCTTTGTTTTCCACTTCATCTGGAACATGCATAGCCAGGTCACTCATGCCCGAAGTAACCAAGATATGGTATGGATAATTTGCACTTGGTTTAATCCAATGAACATCGATATGAACAAGCTCAGAGATTATCTCATGGAACACCATATCGGGTTCGGCAATATATTTGGTCAAATGCTCCTCGATTTCATCCAGATAAACACATTGTACCTCCGGAAATAAGTTTTTTGGATCCTTATCATCAGATTGATCTTCATAACGGTAGACCGTAGAACCTCCGGCAGTAATTTCTGTATCTTTTTTATCAGGCGAAGATTCCTCCGCTCCGCTACTCATAATCTTTTTGACTTTATCCCAAAATGACATATTATCTTATAAATGGTGAAAATTTAAGCTATTCTTTTCTTATCAATTTATTCGATCACAGCAACGACAGGTTGCCTGAATCTTGTTTTAACCGGTTTTCCCTTGACCTGACCAGGCATCCATTGTGGCGACCGGCGCATAGCAGACAACACAGCCTTTGTAAACTCGGGGCTTATCTTATCGGGATTCTCGATTTCAATATTGCAGATCGCCCCATCCTCGCAAACAATAAATTTCAGAATTGCCGTTTGCCGAGATCCGTATTTTGCATAGGCCACACTGTCCATTGCCCGGACTGTTCCGGACAGATCCAGATTATTTTGTATAAATTTGGACCAGGCCACCACCCCGCCCTTGAAATAGGGAAAATCATCAACATGCTGTGCGATACTGTCTGCAGGGATATCCCGCTTAGCAATCACTTGTGCACTTGCGGAAGTACACCATACCATAAAAAGTAAAACTGAAAAAAGAGTCTTGAATCCTGTTAAATACATACCCTATCCTATCCATAACCGTACCATTTAACGCTTATTAAGATAATTTATTACTTTAATTCTTTTGGACTAATTGAGCGGCCTAGCAATATCAGTAACAAACTCTCCTGCTTCGTCAACAAGAAAACTAATCGGATGCTCTGGATTTTTAATAATCTCGAACAAGGTCAAACCCCAAGGTTTCCAAAAATTTTCCAAAACTTGGCCATAGGTCTTGTTTTGCCAATGATCAAAGATAGGTTTCATCGACATATCTGCTAATGGCATCGGTTCAACATAGACTTTTTGCGGGGTATTTAAATAGGTATAATCTGGTAAACGATTAAATAAGTAGGCTGAATAAAAATAGCGTGCACACAATTCTTCAAACTGAATGGGATGCAATGTTTTGCCCGCAATAACCTTGAGGATATCTTCGTGATAAATATTGTTTGTGGCATTATCTTGAAGACAGGCGATTACAGCAAAGTCCTTCATGCGGATAGAAAAGATCAAGGTATTGATTTCATCACGATACATAAATGTATCGGGTGCATTCTTAACCGGTACAACAACCAATGAAAATGGGAAGGTATTTTCAAACTCCATCGGTACAACCAGCGACTGCAACATCGCATGGAGATTTGTAAAACGCTGTGCAAGCGCCTGAGAAAAGTTCATATCTTCGCCAGAAGCTTTTTGCTGCCGAATTCCCGCAAGAATTTCATTAAAGACCACCCCATAGATGATTTTTGTCATCCATTGAAACAATAATAAGGGATCCAACTGTTTGACGGCTTCATAACCTTGTTCAAACGACTGTTCTACCACACGTTCCATTTGTTCGATCGCTTCAGCTGCAGTTATGGAACAGGGGAGCTTCAACGATTTATAAGTCACCAGATTCTCATCCAGCATTTTAAAAGGTTTATCTTCCAATTGAAAAGATTTCATCATCCATACAGGAAACACCTGAATGGATTCTTCTTCCGATTGGAGTTTATTTCCTGTTAAAAAACAAATATCTGAATCAAACTGAAATTGTTTGAATGGATTATACAAAGTTGCCGCCATAATGCAGGCAAAGTTAAAACAAATCGAAAAGTCCGCAAGAAAAGCAAATTCTTATTACGATATGGTGACTTGTCTATTTAAACTTATTTTATTTTCAGAAATTTTTGAAAGTTCAAAAACTTTAAATAACTTTAATATAGGCAATCATAAAAAAAGGACGAGAAAGCCGATCGGTTCAATAGTCCGATAAAAACAAATTGAGGTATTGGCAAAATAAAAGCACGATGGAATTACAAGAAGCAAAACAGCAATTTATAGACACCTGGGGGGCATTAGGTTCTGAATGGGGAATCAACAAGTCCGTTGCGCAAGTTCATGCCTTACTCCTCTCGGCAAGCAATCCCATGTCTACAGACGAGATTATGGAAAAGTTGGTGATCTCGCGCGGCAATGCCAATATGAGTATCCGACAATTGATCGATTATGGCATCGTCTACAAAAAGCATATTGCCGGCGACAGAAAAGAATATTTTGTTGCCGAGAAAGAAGTCTTAAAATGGGCCATGAAAATTGCGGTAATGCGTAAGCAAAAAGAACTTGACCCCGTTATGGATATTCTAAAGGATATCAGCCGAAATACAGAGAAGGATCAGACGGCAGAAGGTAAGGAATTCCATAAAACGGTCAAGGACATCCAAAATCTGACGGATCAACTCGAAACTATTGCCAACAAGATTTTCAATACTAGCGGTGGAGATTTATTAATTAAATTGATCAAATTAATGATGTAGCATCATGAACTGGACTGTAAACACACTTGCCATGCGTAAAATAGTCATCGCTGGAGGAACAGGTTTTGTTGGACAATATCTTTCCGAGAGATTTCAAACATTGGGTTACCAGGTTATCGTCATTGGCCGTCGGCAGGGCAATATCCTTTGGACCGATCGATCCGGCATTTCCGATGCACTGGAAAATGCGGATATGCTAATCAATCTAGCCGGAAAGTCTGTCAACTGTCGATATAACGAAAAAAATAAGGCCGAAATATTTTCTTCAAGAACAAAGACCACAACGATTCTTGGTGAGCTGATCGCAGGCTGTACCAATCCACCAAAATTGTGGCTCAACTCCAGTACAGCAACCATTTATAGGCACGCCGAAGATCGTCCGATGACCGAAAGTTCGGGGGAGATCGGAACAGGTTTTTCTGTTGATGTTGCCAAATTATGGGAAAAGACTTTTTTCGACTTCAAATTGGAAAAGACAAGACAGGTGGCACTTCGGATGGCGATTGTTTTGGGTGCGGATGGAGGTGTTATCCTGCCTTTTAAAAATCTTGTCCGGGCTGGACTAGGGGGCATACAAGGAAATGGCCAGCAATATTTTAGCTGGATCCATATTGAAGATCTTTTTCAAATTATTTTGTTCTTAAAAGATCATGCGGATATGGATGGTGTCGTCAATTGTGCGGCCCCCCACCCCGTTACGAATAAAACTTTTATGGTGACTTTTCGACAAGTAATGAACTGTAAAATTGGTCTACCATCTCCCAAATGGCTGCTGGAAATAGGTGCTGCTTTTATTGGCACGGAGACAGAGCTGCTTTTAAAAAGCCGTTGGGTATTACCTGAAAAGCTGGAGAATAGTGGATTTACGTTCAGGTTTCCATCGATTTCAAGTGCTTTACAGGATATTCTGCAGCGGGAATAAAATTTTAAGGTTAACGTGGG
>NZ_DDKA01000017.1:241788-293845 GCF_002339225.1 Sphingobacterium sp. UBA2610 | reverse complement strand
CCCACGTTAACCTTAAAATTTTCAAATACAAGCGGCGCAGTGACAATAGCACCCTCATTATTTTTTACCCCTTTAAACTCGGAGGTTTTTCCTTTCTCCAACAGGTTCTTCATCTCTTTTTCGTCGAGAAAGATACCATTCAATGTCCGCCAGATCTTAAAATCACATCCCCGGGCATAATGGTCGCATTGGGCTACTTTATCGTAGAGCAAAATCAATCCCTGCTCACATTTCGGACATTTTATCTTTCCTTTTTGTTGAGGTTTAACTTCCTCTTGCGCGAGAGAAATCCGCAGCGTCAACAGTTCTTTTGTAATTTTGGCCGTATAATCCTTAATATGTTTCATAAAAACATCATAGGACACTTTATTGGCTCGCATTTCCTCCAGCTTCTGCTCCCATTTACCGGTCAAGGTTACCTTGGCAATGGAACGATCTTTTACAAGATTGTATACCGCAAGTCCTTTTTCCGTTGGGATCAGTTTTTTCTTGTCGCGCTTAATATAATCCCGCTGGAAAAGTGTTTCGATAGTTGCGGCTCGTGTAGCAGGTGTACCAAGTCCACAGTCCTTCATAGCCTGCCGCATTTCATCGTCTTCAATTTCCTTTCCCGAAGTTTCCATGGCCTTCAATAAGGAGGCTTCGGTATGTATGGGTCTTGCTTTGGTAAAACGTTCGGCAAGTTCGAGGGTCAGAATCTGCAATAATTCCTCAGCTAACAGCTTCGGTAACTGCGCATTTTCATTATCCTGATCGTCATTGTTTTTATCTTCATCGGGCGCTTCGATCTGCTCCGCGGAAAGACGCCAGCCGTATTGCTTGATTACAGTACCTTTGGCGATAAGTTCAACCCCCTGCGCATCAATTGTCACGGTGGTAATATCTTTTATACATACTTCCGAGAAACTTTCCACCATGCGCTTGGCGATCATATTGTAAACATTCTGTTGCTCTTTGAGCATGGGACCCGGCTTTTCATCCGTCACCAATAGGGCGTGGTGATCGGTTACCTTTTTGTCATCGACAGAACGTTTGTTCAATTTTGCACCGATCAGATTTTTTGCGATCGACGAGATGGATTCATCTGCGGTATCCGACAAATGTTGAAAAAGTGCGCCAATTTCTTCAAAAACATCCTCACCGATGTAACGGGAACCCGTACGCGGATAAGTGATGACCTTCTTTTCGTAAAGTGTTTGCGCAATACTCAGTGTCTGATCGGCCGAATAACCATACTTCTTATTTGCATCCTGTTGCAGCGATGTCAAATCAAATAGCAAGGGCGGTTGCTCTTTTGTTTCTTTGGCTTCCACCTTTGCCACGCGGGCATTGGAACCAACGGTCAATCGCGCAATGGTTTGCTCGGCGACATCCTTTTTATCGATCTTATTGGAGGTTGCCTTAAAACTGATATTATCTTTTTCAAAACCGGCCTGAATTTTATAGAATGCCTGGGGTTTAAAGTCTTTATTTTCCAGATAGCGCGAACAGATCATGGCCAAGGTTGGCGTCTGAACGCGGCCCAAAGAAAGTAATCCTTTATTCCCGGCCGCCAAGGTGATGGCCTGCGTCGCATTGATACCGATTAGCCAGTCCGATTCCGAACGTGAACGGGCAGACATGTACAGGCTATCGTATTCCGTACCTGCTTTCAAATTGGCAAAACCTTCTTTAATGGCTTTATCCGTTTGGCTCGATATCCAAAGGCGTTTAAAAGGTACTTTAGAACCTAAAAAATAGTATATATTACGAAAGATCAATTCACCCTCCCGTCCCGCATCGGTAGCCACAATGATTTCTTCGGCCTGTTCCAACAGGGATTTTATGGTGTTGAGTTGCTTAACTGCTCCGGTATCATCCATCTGCTTGCCATCACGCTTCACTTTCTTCGATTCTAGCTTAAATGTGGATGGAATGATCGGCAAATTTGAAATTGTCCACGAATTGTATCCGTAAGCCTGTGGCGTACAGAGTTGAACCAAATGGCCAAAAGCATACGTAAAAGCATAGCCATTGCCGGCGATATAACCGTCTTTGACTTCCTTCGCCCCCATCACTCGAGCCAGATCACGCGCCACGGAGGGCTTTTCAGCAATTACAACCTTCATTTTAGATATGAGATGTTAGATTTTCGATCCGAGACTTTAGGATAATACACGCGGATATTACAGCTTGTCTCAATTTAATATTGATGTTTTAACCTTTTACCTGAAACGTCTCTATTCTATGGATGGTATTGTTATTCCCTTGATTTTACGGTACAGCTCTATGGCATAAACGTCAGTCATACCTGAAACAAAATCCAATACACAACGGATTTTGGAATACGAATCTTGTTTGTCCGTATAAAATTGTTCAGGAATTAATGCGACCAGCTTTTTATCGTAATTGTTCTTGTTCTTCTTTAGGTATGCCGGAACAAATTCTTTTAATAGGGCATCCATCACCCGGTAACCAGCAATCTCAATTTGCACAACCGTGGGCGCATTATAGATTTTTGCAATGGAAATCTTCGAGATTTTTTTCATTTGTGTAACAATGTCCTCATCTAAAGCATCCATTAACGCTGATCCGAAAGTTCCTGACAGAAATTTGTCCTGCTCACGTACAAAGACATCAACACATCCTTTAATCAAGGTATTGATCGCTTTAGCACGCAACAATGCTACACGGCTTGGGGTATCCAGCAATCCATCGAGCCTGTCGCGAAGATTTTCTTTGCCACAGAGCGGCAATAGTAATTCTTCCACTTCTTGATAGGACAATATCTTAAGATGATGTGCATCTTCCAAGTCAATAATATTGTAACAAATATCATCCGCAGCCTCCACGAGATAAACCAAAGGATGTCTTAGGTAGCCCTTTGAATTGGAAGGATCTTTTAATAATCCCAATTCATTAGCAACCTTCTCAAATGCTTTTTGTTCTTCCGTAAAAAAGCCATATTTCTTGCGATGATGGCTTTTCTTGAGGTGGCCATCAATTGCCAGACAGGGGTATTTTACAATGGAAGCCAGGGAAGTATAGGTCAATGCAAAACCTTTGGGATCCTTTCCTTGAAAGGCATGTGTCAGAATCCGTAGCGCATTGGCATTTCCTTCAAAGTGGGTCAGATCGGCCCATTCTTCGGCTGTTACCTGCTCTTGGTATTTACGTCCATCGCCATCTGTGAAATATGTGGAAATAGCGGATTCACCAGAGTGACCAAAGGCCGGGTTGCCCAGGTCATGTGACAAACATGCCGCAGAGATAATATTTCCTACCTCTTGCAAAAAAGGGTAATCATTATCCAGGTTTGGATTTTCCTCTTTCAACTGTGCATAAAACATACGTCCCAAAGAGCGTCCTACACTGGCAACTTCTAAACTATGTGTCAACCTATTGTGCACGAATACAGCGCCAGGAAGTGGAAAAACCTGCGTTTTATTCTGTAATCTCCGAAATGGGGATGAAAAGATCAAACGATCATAATCCCGTTGAAATTCCGACCGGGCCACCAGGTAACTATCTACGCTCCGATCTTCGTAACCCCAGCGCTTTGCAGAGAGCAAATCTTTCCAATTCATTTTTTCAGACATAGCGCAAACTTAGATAAATTTGCCTTTAAATACAATTATAATCATAGGAGACCGGCTCAGAAATTCCCCGAATGACTGTGCACATATCCCTATATTTTACTGCTGTTATTTACCTGTCCAGGAGTCATTTTTGCAACAGTATCCTGGATTGCATTTCAAAATGACAAATTTTACAAACAGCTGTTGTCAAAGTCATTTTTATACTGGTTATATTCTGTATCTTTAACCTAAATACCAATAGGGATTCATCATGACGAAATATCAAACACTTATTCCAAAACATTTTGAAGGTACAATTGACGGCAAAAACACGCATTTGCTCTTATTAAAAAACGAAGGGGGCATGCAAGTACTCTTAACGGACTACGGTGCGCGTATTGTCAGCATTTTGGTACCTGATAACAAGGGAAATTTGGTGGATGTTGCACTGGGCTTCGATTCCATTCAGGCCTACCTGGATTCTGATGAGAAATACCATGGCTGCACAGCGGGGCGTTTCGCCAATCGCATTGCTGAAGGCAAATTTGAAATAAACGGAAAACACTATACGCTTCCGCAAAACAATGGCAATAATTGTCTTCATGGTGGTATTTCGGGCTTTCATGATAAGGTTTGGGACAGAAGGGTCACTTATCAATCGCACGTCGAATTTTATTATGTTTCCCAAGATGGTGAAGAAGGATTTCCAGGGAATCTAAAAGTTATGGTTTCTTATACCCTAACCAGAAATAACGAGATTATTATCAAATATCATGCGCAATCGGATGCCGATACGCACGTCAACCTGACCAATCATACGTACTTCAATCTGGATGGGGAAGGCAGTGGCGACGTATTGCAGCAGATCCTTCAAATCAATTCAGATGAGGTCTTATTTGTAGACGACAACCAGATACCCAATGCAATAGTACCTGTGGAGGGCACCGCCTTCGACTTCCGCATACCAAAACCTATTGTGCAAGATATTACCGCAAATAACGAACAATTGATCGCTGCCAAAGGATATGATCATTGTTATGTCAACAACCAGCCTATTTCGCAGCCTTGTGCAACAGTCTATTCTAAAAACACGGGCATTCAGCTGGATGTCTTTACAACGGAGCCGGGCGTACAACTCTATACAGCAAACTGGATGACCGGAAATGATTTTGGCAAAAGAGGTTACAAGTATCTTCCTTATGCCGGATTCTGTCTGGAAACTCAGCATTTTCCGGATACACCCAATCAAGCGGAATTTCCTTCAACTTTGTTAAAAGCAGGCGAATCATTCGACTCCGAGACACATTTTAAGTTCTCCATAAAAAAATAAGAATATAAAACGGCCGATAAGCACATGCTTACCGGCCGTTTTATGTTGATGTGCTATTTCCTCTGTAGGGCTACAGCATATTTTTTATTTTAAAAGGTCATCCAATGCTGATTCGACTTTTTCAAAACCAAAAGTTGCTTTGACCTCACCGAACATCCGTTGAATCTGATCATTGCAGAGATTTCCAATACTTCCTTCATGGGTATGATTTACCTCTTTTGATGGCTTGAAGCGCCCTTCATCAATATCAATCCCGATAGTCCTGTAAGCCTCGCGGAAAGGAACTCCTTTCAGAACTTCATTGTTCACGACTTCAACAGAGAACAAATAATCGTATTTTGGATCGTCCAGGATATTGTCTTTAACAGAAATGTTTTCCAACATGAAAGTTGCGATTTCAAGACATTCATTGAGCGATTTAAACGCCGGGAATAAATTTTCCTTTAACAACTGAAGATCTCTATGGTAACCCGATGGCAGGTTGGTCGTCATCAGCGCAATTTCATTTGGCAAGGCCTGTATCTTATTACAACGTGAACGGATCAACTCAAAGACATCGGGATTTTTCTTGTGTGGCATGATGCTCGATCCCGTAGTCAAATGTGCCGGAAAAGAGATAAAGCCAAAATTTTGGTTGATATATAGACATACATCCATTGCAAACTTGGCCAACGTCGCCGCGATGGAACTCATGCCCTGTGCCAAGATACGTTCGGTTTTACCTCTACCCATCTGAGCATAAACCACATTGTAATTGAGGTCTTCAAATCCCAGCAATTGCGTCGTCATCGTTCTATTCAATGGAAAGGATGATCCATACCCTGCAGCAGATCCTAAAGGATTCTTATTACAAACCTTCCATGCTGCACGCATCATCTCCAGATCATCCACAAGACTTTCGGCGTAAGCACCAAACCATAATCCAAACGATGAAGGCATGGCAATCTGCAAGTGCGTGTATCCAGGGATCAGAATATGCTTATACCGCTCGCTGAGTTGGATCAATTCATTAAAAAGAGCCTCCGTATTCTGGATGATATGCTGAATCTCTGAGCGGAAGTATAATTTTAGATCGACCAAAACCTGGTCGTTACGGGATCTGCCGGAGTGAATTTTTTTACCAGCCTCTCCAATACGCTGTGTAAGCAACATTTCAACCTGCGAATGCACATCTTCTACCGAGTCTTCAATACGAAAGTCACCGGCTAAAATTTCTTTATAGATATTTTTCAGTTCTTTTTGTACAAGCGCTAGATCCTCATCGGTCATCAGGTTTATGCTATTCAACATGCGTGTATGGGCCAATGAACCCAAAACATCCGCAGCAGCAAGTTGCAGGTCCATTACGCGGTCATTGCCCACTGTAAACGATTCTACAAAAGAATCGACATCTATATTTTTTTGCCAGATTTTCATTCGTATAATTTCTTTTTGATCCTGTTATTTTCAAAAGCCTTTGGTCGGTTTAGTGTTGATTGAAGCTTCTGATAATTCTATCACATACAATTTTTACAAAAATACCAATTGCAAATGGTTATATCAATGCAAAGATTGCATACATTTTGCTCAGAAAATTGGATGAAAAACAAAAAATCAGGTGGAAAAAAAAGACTGTTACAAAAAAAATAAAATGTTAAAAGTTTGTTAAATCGCGATAAACACGCATTATAAGTAACCACTCACTTTATTTTTAAAAGTTATTTTGTCAGTTTTTTAAGTATTCCTATGTTTGTAGTGTAAGGGAGATGAAAAAATAGAAGATGGTAAGGTTAGTAAATACTTACCGCTTTAAATACACCGAAATTTCAAACCAAATATGATAGACCCCAAAGTCTTAAAACTTGAAAGAAATTACCTAACCAATTGTGAATCGAAATTTAAAGGCACGTCAAACCAAGATGTGCCTTTTTTCTTATGTCGAGTCAAGTTTCTCTTTTAATTGAAATTTTGGCTATTTTTGTTTAACATAATTGAGAATATTCAACATAAAACGTATACGATGGGAACAGAAAGCAAGAGACAGCAACGTTTTGCTGGGGTGATTCAACAGGATTTAGCAGCATTATTTCAACGCGAAGGTAATTCATGGGCTCCTGGAGCGTTTATCACGGTTACACGGGTTCGTGTTACACCTGATTTGGCAATTGCCCGTGTTTACATAAGCTTTTTGAACACAAAAACGGCACAGGAAAATATGAAGTCCATTCGTTCCAAAACATCTGAAATACGCTACAAACTGGGAGCAAAAATTAAGAACCAGGTAAAGATTGTTCCTCAATTGGAGTTCTTCCTCGATGATACCAACGAATATGTTGAACACATGGACAAACTATTTGACGAGATCGGCAAAGAACCGCGTCAGCCAGAATAATGCTATCTATCGCAGCCTGTTAAACAACCATGGTATTTGAACTGGATACGAACAGACTGGAGTTTCCACACCCAAGTTATGCAGAAGAAGATGGTTTACTCGCCGTAGGTGGAGATCTTTCGCCAGATCGTTTGCTACTGGCCTATAGTAACGGAATTTTCCCCTGGTTCAGTGATGACAGCCCTATACTTTGGTATGCCCCAGACCCCAGATTTGTGATCGATCCCTCCAAGGTCAAGATCAGCAAAAGCATGGCGAGTGTACTCCGGAAAAAAACATTTTCCTTATCGATAGACCGCAGCTTTAAAGAAGTCATTCAGCTTTGCGCGACTATCAATAGAAAAGATCAGGCTGGAACCTGGATAACCCAGGGCATGATCCAAGCATATAGTAAACTTGCGGAGCTAGGTTATGCACATTCGGTGGAAGTATGGCAAGGTGGTATACTCGTTGGCGGGCTTTATGGCGTGTTAATCAATGGTGTCTTTTGTGGAGAAAGCATGTTTTCAAAAGTCCCCAACGCTTCGAAAGCGGCCCTGATTTATCTCGCCCAAGAAATTGAACTACGTTTAATTGATTGCCAATTTCACACGGATCATTTGGAAAGCATGGGCGGTGAATACCTTTCCTTGACAGATTATTTAGCAATACTAACAAAAGACCAAAGACATGAGTAGTCCCTATCGTAAACATTTTGACATCGCTTCAGCCGTAACTTACCTCACGACACCAGGATCCGGCTTACTTTCAGGTGAAACAAAGGCTTGGCGCTCCAAAAGAGACCAAGATTTCTTTGACGCGAACAGTACCTTACGCGAACAGCAAGGTGCAACTTTAGATGCCTGTCGGGATACGCTCGGTAAATTCTTTAATTGCCCTTCCCAAAATGTGTTCTTATCAAGTTGTTTTTCCTTTGCCTTCAATGCGCTATTGGCAGGTTTACCGAAACAATCGAAAGTGCTGCTATTGGACAATGATTATCCTTCGGTTAATTTTCCTACAATTATAAGCGGTTTTGAACATCAATTTGTCAGGATGGACGAACAGCTGGAAACGAATTTATTGGACACAATAGCAACATTTAAACCAGATGTCCTTATTCTTTCCATTGTTCAATATATTTCGGGATTAAAAATAGACCTATCTTTCATACAGGAATTGAAGCATCAGCATCCCGACTTGTTGATTGTAGGCGACGGCACCCAGTTTTTGGGAACAGATCTTTTTGATTTTACGCTTTCGGGCTTTGACGCCGTATTATCCAGTGGATACAAATGGCTTATGGCTGGCTTCGGCAATGGTTTTGTTCTCTTAAGTGACAGACTCAAAGCGATACTTTATGCGGATATCCAAAAAAATTACAGCTTCCTCAACAACCAATGGATGAATAAATCTGTGGTACAACTTTGTTTTGAACCAGGGCATCTGGACACCCTGTCGCACGGAACGCTACAGCAGTCCCTTCTTCAATTGGAGGAATGGGGATTTTCCGAAACAGTGGCCTATACCCAAAAGTTAATTGCAGATGCCCGCGCTGAACTTGCCGACCGGAAACTGTTATTGGACAGCATCATCAATAGACGTCCACAGAGCAATATTTTCAATATTCAGATCAACCCCGACAATTATCAGACTCTCCTGGATGAGGGCATAAAATGCTTTCCCCGAGGATCGGGGATCCGTGTTGGATTTCATTTATACAATGATCACTCGGATCTTGAGAAGCTATTATATATTATCGACACAAAAGTAAAGTAAACATGAAATTTAGAATAGGCGACTTAGTACGGTTTGTCGATGAGCCCATTGAGGGGCATATCACATCCATGCAGCCCAACGATATTGTAGGCGTTACAGATGACACTGGTTTTGAGATTCCGGTGCCAATGGATAAAATCACTCTTGTCTTCGGTAATATGCGTCGAGCAGATGATGAACTTGACCAGCATGCGACACCACTGACACCACATCGATTTATCGAAAAAGGAATACTTTTGGCAATTTCGGGAGACCACAAAGATGGACTTGCCAAATTACATATCATCAATGAAACGAGTTTTGAGCTCCTAGTGTCCGTAGCTGAAGCTACAGCGAATAAAGTAAAAGGTATTTTCAGCAATAAAATACCGCCACACGATTCGATGCAGTTTTATACAGGCAACTTTGCAAATGTTGGGAAATGGCCTACCTTCCGTTTTCAGATCATACGGCATAGTGCTAGTTTGCAGGAACTGACCTCACCAATCAACAGAGAACAGCGTGTACGTCCTGTAGATCTAACTAATCCAAAAGTCCTGAACGAAATTTTGGATGAAAAAATATGGTCCTACGAACTGGATAAGATTGAAGAGGATTTAGGACTGGACAAGTTGAAAAATCATTTCATACCACATCGTCCAAATAAAAAATAAGCTAGATGAATTTCATCTAGCTTATTTTTTATATACCAAACGGCTTTATTTTATTCAGCTGTCGCAGAAACCTTCTTGGTGCTCAACAATAATAGTACGATGCCAACCAAATAGACAATCCAGCCCCAGCGCATGTGCAGGGATTTAGAAAGCAATTTATCGGCAAATCCCCAGCCGAAATAATTATTGATCTTAAACCAGACCGCTGTTATACTCAACAGATACCAACAGGCGGCCACTCGGGTCATCCACTGATAAGCTCGAACCGCACGGACAAAAAACAAGAGGGCAGTCACCCCGAGAATAAGTAATGTAATAAAGAACAAGTAGGCATCTACCTGATATAAATTCCAATTTCCCTTAATAGGCACTTTTAAGAATGGTGTCATGCTGGACAAAAAAGAAATGACTAGTCCAACAATGGCAAAGTATTTTTTGATAATAATCATGGTTCAAATTACTTTAAAATTGCTACGAATATAAGTTGAATATTGACACATATATAACTTGTATTTCACTTTTTGAAAAATTATTCTATTTTTAAGCGCAATTAACACTTAGAACAAATAAAAAACAAGACTAATCCAAAGATCATCAATCATTTAAATCTGGTTTTCACTTGTTTAAAAGAGATGAATATAATTTTTAGCATTTAAGCCGAATAATAAACATGAAAAGAGAAGTTGAAGAAATCGCAGCAGAACAACCTGCACAGCCTAATAAAAAGAAAAAGATCTATATTATTATTGGCGTCGTGCTATTGGTTGTCCTAGCGGGTGGCGGATATTACAACTATAGCCATCGACAAGCTATCGACGGCCTGCAGGTGGATAGTACCGCGACAGCTGTTGTAGGGTTTGACAATGCAGATCCCAAAGACCTGGAAGACGCTGATGGTTGGAGTTCACTGGAAGACTATCAACACTGGAACAATGCAATCTTCACGATTCCCGAATACGATAATATCCCGTTACGCTATAGAAGGGGTATTACAAAGATATTCATGGGTAATAACTACCTTGAACCTGTAGATGATAAACCTATATACAAGTTTACACGGATAAAAGATCGTGCTAAATCTGTTTTCTGTTATGGTAACTTTACCGATCGCAACGATTCAGACAGTTGGAATAAAGAAATGGCTTTTTTGGTAGAAAAGAACGACTATCAGAGCAGTGCCATCTGGATCATTTCAGCAAAAGGCGATATTTTATTCTGGAAGGAATATTCAAGCGAACTGCCACTCATCAACAGCTTCAAAAAGGGACAGAAAATTTTTATGGATGAGATGAAGTTAGTACCTGCTCCTGCTGATGGAATTATTGTCAAGAATAAAAATTCCAAGTACGCATTAATTTACAATAAAAACAGCAAGACCTTCGACAGCTATTACCAATACAGTGATAGTGAAATTCAGGAAGCTACCACTTCCGAAGAGGAGCCTTATGTGGAAGAATTGCAAGATGTCACCATCGACTCTGCAACTACAAATACAGGTATTAAAGAGTAGTTTATCGTATTTTATCGCTTAAAATTTTCGTCACGACAGATCGTGACGAAAATCATTCGATATTGATACGCAAAACAAACACCTGAATTACAGACATATAACCATCAAAATCGGCTATTTAAAATCTTTCTAAATTAATCCCTTTGACAGATTTTTGACACAAGCACAAAGCTTTTAAGCTACATTTGTACCGTTAAATATAAGCGAGGGATTAGAGCTTTGAAAAATCTTAAAGTATTAGCGTTTACTCATAAACATGTCGAACTAAAAGATCTAGGTAATCTAGTGATCTGCAATGAGGATTTAGAAAGTCGCCTCATCAATCTAAAGCATAGCCTAGACATTCCAGAGATCTTTTATATTGGTACTTGTAACCGAGTAGAGTTTGTATTTTATGGTGCTCACGAATTGACCCATGAATTCATTGCTGATTTTATGGGAAAATTGAACTTCTGTGTTCCTCAGGAGAGACTACAATGTTATTTAGGACAGGTCAACAAATACGAGGGTATGGATGCTTTAAACCACCTGCTTCGGATGTCATGTTCACTTGAAAGTCTTGTTGTTGGTGAAAAAGAAATTTTGGCACAGGTACGTCGGGCCTATGATCGTTGTAGAGAAGCTGGTTTTACTGGAGATTTTCTACGTCTGATGATGGATCGTCTCGTAAAAACGGCTAAAGAAGTATACACCTATACTAAAATTTCCAGAAACCCAATTTCCGTTGTCTCGCTCGCCTATCGCAAATTGCGCGAACTAAAACTGGTTGAAAACCCTAGAATCGTCATTATCGGTTCTGGAGAAACCAATCAGAACTTAGCGAAATATTTCCAAAAGAACCAAAAAGCTAAGTTCGTTATTTTCAACCGCACAATAGAGAACGCAAAGGCCTTAGCCGAAGAATTAAATGCTGAAGCTTATCCCCTAGCTGATATTGATCAGTACAAAGAAGGCTTTGATATTTTAATTACTTGCACAGGTGCTCCGACCTCCATTATTGACAACACACTTTATCAATCCTTATTAAACGGAGAAACGGATAAGAAAATAATCATTGACTTAGCCGTTCCGAATGATATTGATGCTGAAGTTCTCCAAAACAATCCGATTCATTATATCGAAGTAAGCAGCTTACAAGCTATTGCGGAGAAAAACATCCAAGAGCGTTATAACGAATTGGAGAGTGCCGAAAAGATTATACAGGACAATATCCAAGAATTTTTACCTTTAATCAAACAGCGACGTGTAGAGGTTGCTATGCGTGAGGTTCCTGAAAAGATTAAAGAAATTAAATCATTTGCGCTAAATGAAGTTTTTGCTCAAGAGGTTCAAGCCCTAACCCCCGAAGCGAGAGAAGTATTGGAAAAAGTCATCAACTACATGGAAAAGAAATACATCAAGGTTCCAATGGTTATGGCGAAAGAAATTTTGGTTAAAACTCCAGAAACGGAAAAAAACTAATACTAAGCTTCCCTTCGAACAGCGTTATATTCTATTACTTTTTGTTGCTTCCCTAGGTTTTGACCAAAGCCTATTAGCGGAATGAATCTGCGCCCATCCCGAGCTATCCTTTGACTGTTTCCTTTAAATTTCGGTTTATCAATTATTTCCTGACATATAATGACAGTAACGTGTCAACATATTCCTTCTATTTATTTATTTTTGCTCTGATAAATGGTATTAAATACATTTTTCCGAAATTGTTTATTTCCGGGGCTCAATTGAATTAAAACACATGCTGTGCTAGTTGAATACGTCGCTACTGGGGGAACATTTTGTGATTGTTTTAATAGGTAAAGTAAAATTAACGTGAATAGAAAACTAATTATTGGTACCCGGGGAAGTGTTCTTGCCATGTGGCAGGCAAATTTTGTAAAAGATCGATTGGCAGAAATCGGAATTGAAGCAGAATTAAAAGTCATTAAAACACAAGGGGATATCATTCAACACCTTCGTTTGGATAAATTAGAAGGCAAAGGATTTTTCACCAAAGAGCTTGAAGAGGAGCTTTTAAGCGGGACCATTGATTTAGCTGTACACTCACACAAAGATTTACCTACGGTCAACCCTCCGGGATTGATCATTGCAGCGGTTTCTGAGCGTGAAGATCCCGCTGAATTATTGATTATCCACAAAGATTGTGTGGATATCAAAAAACGTCTTTCATTAAAACACAATGCGACTGTTGGGACATCATCCAACCGTAGAAAAGCGCAGATCTCGGCGCTACGTCCGGATCTAGAATTTGACGATCTCCGTGGTAATTTACAGACAAGAATCCAGAAGCTACGTGATGAGCAATACGATGCTATCGTACTTGCAAAGGCAGGTATTAGCCGTATTGAAATGGATATTACAGATTTTCATGTGGAAGAGATTCCTCCTGTTGAAATTATCCCGGCACCGGCGCAAGGAGTACTTGCTATTCAGATCCGTGAAGTTGACAAGGAACTTTTTGACGCTTTACAGCCCTTAAACAATGAAGAAGTAGCAAAAACAATCTCCGTAGAACGTTTGGTATTAAATAAATTTGACGCGGGATGTCATGCGCCATTAGGCTGTTATTGCCGTAAAAGCGGTGATGAATACGAAGCTTGGGCCTCTATTGCTGACACAAGCGAAGATTTTCCTGACCGTGTTTACCTTAGAGATACCGATGCGACGCGGTTAGCGGAGCGTATTTTCAGCAAATATGCAAAGGATAGAAAATTGCCACAATCTGTATTTATTTCCCGGGAGGTAGACGAAAATTCCTATTTCGCAAGAGCAATGGCCAAGCACAATATTACTATTGAGGGCCGCTCTTTGATCAAAATATTCCCCATCATCAACAAATTGGATCCTTTTATCCTAAAACACGTGGATTGGATTATATTTTCAAGCAAGAATGGTATTGAGCACTTTTTCAATTTAGAGCCACGTTTGAGCAAAAAGACCAAGATTGGTGTCATTGGCCGTGGCTCGGAAGAGATTTTGCGCAAATATGACCGCGTTGCTGATTTCTCTGGCGACAGTGAGGGCATCAATATGGAGGAAATTGCGAAGAAATTTGCTGAATTGGCCAATGGTGGTACCGTGCTTATACCACGTGCGAAGGAATCTTTGGAGACGATCCAAAAAGCATTAAGCCCGGAGACAAAAATTATCAATATACCGGTATATGAAACGGTCTTAGAAGAAAATGTAGATCCATCCAATGCGGAGGTATTGGTCTTTACCAGTCCGAGCAATGTGGAAGCATATTTTGCAGACAACCTACTGGAACCAGGCCAAAAAGTAATCTGTATTGGCCGCTCTACCGGTGCAAAGTTTGATGAGATGAATGTCCCTTATGCACTTCCTTATTCTCCAGATGAAATAGGTCTTTCTGAAGCCGTTTTTGGATTGGAGTATTAGAATCGTATAAAGTAGTTTGTATTTCAACGTCGGTAAACGATTCCACTGACTTTGAAATAAACAACATAGATCATAAATAATCTTAATATAATGTTACAACGTCCGAGAAGAAATCGTAAATCTGCCGTGATTCGCGACATGATTCAAGAGACACGTTTAGACGCGTCAAATTTGATTTTCCCACTTTTTATCGTCGATGGGCAAAATCAAAAAACTGAGGTTAAATCGATGCCAGGCATCTATCGCTATTCAATAGACAATCTATTGAAGGAAGTGGAAAGTTGCCTGAAGTTGGGCTTACGTTCATTTGATCTTTTCCCTAACATTGAAGAGTCATTAAAAGACAAATATGCTACAGAAAGCTACCGTGATGGAAGTTTATACTTACGTGCAATTGCTGCGGTAAAGAAAAATTTTCCGGAGGCTTGTATCGTAACGGATGTTGCCATGGACCCTTACAGCAGTGACGGGCACGATGGAATTGTCGAAAACGGTGAGATCCTAAACGATGAGACATTAGAGGTATTGGGCAAAATGGCCTTGGCACATGCACAATCAGGTGCAGATATCATTGCACCATCAGATATGATGGATGGCCGCATCGGTTACATCCGTGAGCTATTGGACCATAATGGTTTTACTAACGTTTCTTTGATGTCGTATACGGCAAAATATGCTTCGGCCTATTATGGTCCTTTTAGAGATGCCTTAGGCTCGGCACCCAAGCATGGCGATAAAAAGACCTACCAGATGAATCCTGCCAATGCAAAAGAGGCGCTTATTGAAGCACAGCTCGACGCACAGGAAGGAGCGGATTTTCTGATGGTGAAACCAGGACTTCCCTACTTAGATATCGTTAAACTTCTTGCAGACAACTTCGATCTACCAATTGCAGTATATAATGTCAGTGGAGAATATGCGATGTTAAAGGCGGCAATTCAAAACGGCTGGTTAGACGAACGTGTCATCCTAGAAACGTTATTGAGCTTCAGACGTGCTGGCGCTACAGCAATCTTATCCTACCACTCCAAAGAAGTATTGGAGAAAGGTTTTATTTAACAACTTTCAGATTATCTTCGATAATCGGAATTTAACTAACAAAAGCTCGGGAATTCATTTTCGAGCTTCTGTTTTTTTAAAATATTATTTAAACCTTTTTACGACATTGCGGTCAAACAGAAAATTATAATGCGCCTTATTATGTTAAAAAGTATCATAATCAGCAGTTTCCTTTTATTGGCTCCCTCCATACATGAAACTACCTTTTACTTCTTTTTGGAAGGCAATTGGATTGCGGACAACGCTAAGCTGAAATCAATCACATTTAATAAGAATGGTGACGCCTTATTTACCTTTTCAAATTCAAACCCTCAGGGTCCCCAGACCTCAATTCATCAGAAAGTAGATAGCATTGCTATATTAAATCGCAGAAAATTTAGTGGCTACTTTTTTAGTCCAAATCTTTTTGGAAAATATAGTGATAACAAGACGGCTTTTGAGATTGAAATTAAGTCAGCAAATGAGATTATCCTGTTTGTCAATAAACAGGAAATAAAATTGCTAAAAAAAGAAGCTGTTACTCAATTTAAATAGCTAATATCAGGCTATTATGGATTCCTTACGTTTCTATGAGACTTATCTTCTTAAAAAAAGATAACTTCGCATTCAAATACATAGACTATGCAAGCACCTGATATTTCAAGAGCAAAATCTGCTGAGCTATTTGAAAAAGCAAAACAATATTTCCCTGGAGGCGTAAACTCTCCTGTTAGGGCTTTCAAATCCGTATATGGTACCCCATTATTTATTGAGCGTGGCGATAAAGCACACCTGTGGGATGCTGACGGAAATGAATTCATCGATTTTTGTTGTTCATGGGGCCCCTTAATTTTAGGGCACAATAATGATCAAGTTCGTGAAGCTGTAGCGGCACAACTCGGGAAAGGCTTAAGTTTTGGCGCTCCCACTGCGTTGGAGAACCAACTGGCTGAGTTGATTATCGAAAACAATAGGTTTATTGAGAAAATTCGCTTTGTCAGTTCCGGAACTGAGGCCGTAATGTCTGCAATCCGTTTGGCTAGAGGCTACACGAAACGTGATAAGATCATCAAATTTGATGGCTGTTATCATGGCCACTCCGATTCTCTTTTGGTTAAAGCGGGTTCTGGTTTGGTCACTTTTGGTGAGACATCATCGGCTGGTGTACCTAAAGCATTTGCAGACGAAACCATTGTTATCGAATTAAACGATAAGCAAGCTTTAGAAGCTGCTTTTGCAGAATTTAAAGATCAGATTGCCGCAGTTATTATTGAGGGTATACCTGCAAACAATGGCTTATTGTTGCAATCTAAGGAATATGTTCACTTCTTACGTAATATCACCAAAGAACATGGTGCAATGTTGATTATGGATGAAGTGATCACGGGATTCCGTATTGGTTTTGAAGGTGCTTCGGCTTACTATGACGTACAACCAGATATTATTACCTACGGCAAAATTATTGGTGGCGGAATGCCTGTTGGTGCCTATGGAGCCTCAAAAGAATTGATGGCCTGTATATCTCCTGATGGTGCAGTTTACCAAGCCGGAACTTTATCCGGAAATCCAGTTGCTATGGCTGCCGGCATTGCCGCATTAGGTATCTTGGCACAAAAGGATTTCTACACAAATTTAAATGCCAAAACAGAAGCTTTCGTCAATGATATGCGTACTTATATTGCGGAGAAAGGATATAAAGTTCAACTTTTCCATGTGGCTTCTATTTTTTGGTTTGCCTTCACAGAACAGCACGAAATTAAAAAAGCGAGTGAAATCGATCCTAAATCGATGGAATCTTATAAAATTATGCACCGCGAATTGTTAAATCGTGGCGTATATTTTGGTCCTTCAGGCTATGAAGTAGGCTTTGTTTCTGATGCACATACAGCAGCGGATCTTGACCAGGCAAAAAAACATATTTTCGATGCTTTAGACATTGTCTTTAGTGCATAAAATCAAACTACTATAAAAAAGCCCTCCAGTATATTACTAGAGGGCTTTTTTTATAGGTTAGTGGAAGTATAGGCTCGAATCAACGTGCTTATTAGAGTTTGTTTGCCAGCTTCTTATCTTTAGATTTCATCTTATTTAGTCCGGCAATAAGTTCATCCAATGAAAACTTACCTTTGATATCCATAAAAACACTTTCATCTTCGTTATCATGAACGAGTAGAGAAACCCGCTGAATAACATTATTCTTATCAATACGCGCATTCAGCGAAATCTCCTGTCCATCCGTGTTAATAACCAGTAATTCCTCAAATTTGTTCTTCTTCAAAAACTTATGGTAATCGTCCAAAATCCGTGCATTCTTCGTTTTGTCATTATTTGAAAGTGTCAGCATTCTGAACTTCTTTAATTTCTTTACAATTTCAGCCATTGCACGAGACTCTTCATCATTATCGTCCTTTAAGGCTTTTTTCATAAAGGGTTTTGTTAACCACATCGGTAAATTAATGGCAACAATCTCAGCGTCGTCCGATACATTAGACCGGCTGACGAAATCCATATTGGAGGCTTTTTTTATCATGCATGACTGCATGGAGAAAAGAACGCCAACTAGGCACAACAAGGTTAGTAATCTTTTCATAATCTTCTACTTTTTGTTGTTATCACCTTTATTCTTACTCACTTTATTGTTCCCTTCGTTGACCAAGCTAGTCACGTCTTTCAACGGTATAGCCCCGTCAAGGATCATAAATAGATTTTGCCCATCTCCGTTGATCGTTAGTAACAGATTGTTTAAGATGTCGGCATTTGCAGACATATTTTCGACCATGAACCGGATATCCTGACCTTCATTATTGAGCGACATGAGTTCTTCATACTTTAAATTTGAAACTGCCCCTTGAATAATACCTGTTAAGGCTTTATCCTCCCCATCTTCAACAATCACCATCCGCAACGATTTAACATTCTTAAGTAGTGGTGTAATTGTCTGCATATCCTCATCGTCTATTTTCAAATTACCCAATAGCTTGAACATCGGCGCCCCGATTTTTAGTGTTGTCACACCTTTCTTTCCTTGATATTGTTCAAAAAGTTTATCCAATTTTGAAATTTGTGCATTTGCCATACTTGCTACAAGTAGAAGGCAAGCTATTAAAAAACCTTTCATTTTATTTTAGTTAATCGTTATTGACATTTGTTTTATATTCATTGCTTTATCTACACCATTTTCCAGATTATTTGCCAGTAAGCCTAAAGATTTTAGGGTCAGTTCAACAGCTTCCTGTTCGTTCGCGACAGGTTTCCCATTCAAAACCACATAATCTGCCTGATAGGGTTCACTTTCGACTGATTGCAGACTTTCAGCAACTATTTTCTTCTTTTCAGTCCATGCCTTCGCTCGTTTTTTAACTTTAGAATGTTTGAGCGTTTCTGCGATCTGTAACGTCTTACCGCTTTCCACCGAAGGGGTCCCATCATTAGCATTGGAAACTACCGTTTCTTCATTTTGTTGTTCGATCAGCTTCTTGTCCGCGGATTTTAGCTCTTTCATTTCCTTTTCGGCAAGTACAGGTACTCGCGTTGTTGGTTCCTGATTTAGGAATAGTGCAATTCCAATAGCCATTAACAACATGGCTGCTGCTGCATATTTTATCCAGCTATTATTCCACCAGATAATACGTTTCTTATCATCATTGATCTCACTTTGGAAGTCCTCAAAGGACCAATCCATTGTCCTATTCTTTTCCTGATTCAATGATTGAAAAAAAGCATCATCCGAGCTTTTCAATGCTCTTTCTTCCTCTAATGACGACTGGCCATTAAAGTACTTCTCTTCCAATTCTTTTAATTTCTTATCTTTCATCACTGTTCATCTTATTTTCAAAGACGATGAAACAATCGGGTTTATTTCTTATCAGAATAAATCCTCATGGTTTCATAATCGAATAATTTTGTCAATTGTTCTTTTACCTTCTGTCTAGCACGCATCAGATTAACTCTTACCGCAGACTCGCCCATCTCCAATACTTCACCGATTTCATCGATGTCATAATCCTCAACATCGCGCAGATGCATAACAAGCCGTTGTTTTTCGGGAAGGGAATTGATCATTTCAAGGATAATTTCTTTCGTATTCCCAACAGTATGTTCCGTCATGGTAACAACCTGATGCTGCTCAACAAAGTCTGCCCTAACCTTATCTTTTTTTAGACGATTGAGCGCTTCATTTTTAACACTCTGCATGCAGAAGGCTTCCATATTTTTATATTGAAGCAGCTGATCTTTTAATTGCCACAACCGCATCATCACATTTTGTACCGCATCAAAAGCCTCATCATCATCAACCAAGATCCGTTTCGCAAAGCGAAATAGCTTATCCTTATGGATGAAAACGGTATTTTTAAATTGCTCTTGGTTCATGTTATCGTCAATATTGAGACTTACGCTATTTTAATCTTCTAATCGGCTTTTGCCCCATCTCCGTATCACCTGTGCCTTTTATATTATCAAGACATTTCAGCTTATCGATTTATTACATCTAATATGACTATTTTTTTAAAAATATTTAATTCACTGTGTATTAAACTTCAATGAGTAGCCCAAACGGCCTATTTTTAACCTTATTACAAACAAAATAGGAACATAGACTGTTACTTAAGATGCTGAATGATTAAAAAATTAAACAAAAAAATTATGAAGTATTACAGAATTATCGGTATTACTGCTGCAGTAGCGCTCCTAGTAGGCGCTATCGGGTGTAACAACTCATCTACGAAAAGTACAGGTGGAGCTGACTCAAGCAGCAGTATGGACACAAATACTGCACAGAAAATGGACTCAATCACCGTTAGTCCTATTGCAGACTCGAAAGAATTTCCTGGAGCTGATCTGCAGATCGCCTCGATCACTGCAGAAAAGGTAGGAACAGACTCCGCAAAAGTAACTGTAAAATATGCGATTAAGAATTTCAAATTAACGGAGATGACCGATGATGCCCATGCTGCCCATATGGCAAATTCGCATGATGGGCAACATATTCATTTTATTTTAGACAATAAACCTTACACGGCTCTCTACAAGCCCGAGAACTCTGTAACAGTACCGTTAAATTCGGAACATTACCTGCTCTCATTTTTATCAAGATCCTATCATGAATCCATAAAAACCACTGAAGCTTCTAAATTGGTAAAATTTAAGATTGATGCAACGGGTAAATTGACGACGGATGCAACACCAAAGGAATCATCACTTTTCTATTCTCGACCTAAAGGTGAGTATAAAGGAGATGAAACAAAAAATCTCCTGTTAGATTTTTACGTAATCAATACCAAACTTGCTCCAGATGGCAACAAGGTAATTGCAGATATCAATGGCCAGACATTTACATTGGACAAATGGGGCCCATATGAGATAAAAGGCCTGCCAATGGGCAACAATAAAGTAAAATTGACTCTAGTAGATAAGGATGGTAATGCTGTTACCGGAGATAATGTTTCGGTAGAACGTGATATCAAACTGTCTGAAAAATAAATCCAGAGCTGTACAAAACAAAAAAGAGTCGCATTGAAATGCGACTCTTTTTTGTTTAGGATAAACTTTGAGCAACAATAAGGCATCGTCTTTATTCCTTTTTGATTAAGGTAGTTTGTCAAAATCAATTTCTGGTGCATTATTTTTATTCCGGAATTCAAACTTACTTCCTTGCTTAACAACGTCACTAAAGAAACCACCATTTCTAAGAAAGTATCCGTTTTTGTTGATGCCGCCGATTGCATCAATGCGCTGATTTGCACGATAGGTATTATCCACACTGAAAGAAGCCGCTTGTACAGCTTTCCATTGCCCATCATAGACCCATTGATTGCCAAACTCAACCTTTCTACCCAGGTAGCCTTGATTCGGACTAAAGTTCTCCAAGAAACTATGGAATCGTTTCAGGTAGGTATTTGTCTGCGGACGTTTGAAGCTTGCGATCACATTCCATGCATTCTCTTCAGGTACAAAAAACCAGGCGGTATAGTCGGTATTTCCTCTTCCATCGGGCACACCTTTCAAGAGAAACTTATAGGTTATACCTGCTTTCCAAAAGTACTTGCGGTAACTCTGCCCGCCTGACCCTTCATTTCCAAACTCGCCCGAATGCACATCCTTTCCTTTTTTTAGTAGATGGATTTTTTGCTCATCTGGAATACTTTTCGGATCATCTGTATGGAATGGACTCCATACGGAAAATAAGATACGTCGCTCGGTTTCTGAATTAACCTGTATACCAAAGTAGCCTTCGCCAAAACCATTCGCCATAAAATAGGAACCAACTTTATCTTCGCCTTGAGGGACGGTAACTTCATTATAATAGTAACTCACGTTGCCCTCCGTAGGAACGGTATAATTAAGATGACAGGAAGGTCCTCTTCGGGACCAGTAGTAATAGTCGGGGTTATCAGAATAGATAAGTCCTTCTGACGCGGCTTCACCGCTAACAAGTAGTTCTGTCACATTAGCAAAATTACTGCCCGATTTACTGACTCCTTTTAGGTCGACCCGAACATAACCGGGAGCCTTTATTTCAATGGACAGCGGAGCTGTTTCGGCAAGTTCATTTCCTTCAACATCTACAACGGCTTTTTTCCCTAGTGCGTCAATTTCTATTTTAGATTTCCCAGCATCATTTTTCGCTTTCAGCTTTAATGTCAATTTCCCTGCTTTCTGAGCCCGAAAATAAACCGATGCCACTTCCTGATTGCTTGACCATTTTACGAGGCCATTACGACCGGAAATTTCCGCATCACCGGCTTGCCCTGCGGTGATGAAAGCGTTCCCGGCTAGAGGAACGGCATACGTCTTCCCTGCTGTCTGTGCGATACCGCTTATCGAAAGACAGGATAAAGCTCCCAGAAAGAGATACTGGATAAAGTGTTTTCTTTTCATACTTTATTTTTTTTATCAATTTATATATCAACCTTAAGCTAGTTATACTACCTGCGGTTATTCATATTCGTCATAAACTCGAGATGCTATTACATTCTAATACTTCGCGAAACCGACTACTTTATTAGTTCCGAAATTCAATTTATCAGCTACCTTTATGCTGCACTTTACTATTGAATAAAGATGGTATCGGTTTGTGAAACTGGATTATTTGATGAAGATAAGGCTTAGATTTACAGAAAAAGAAAGGAAATGTATATCAATCGATTGTGTAAAAAAACGGCAATAATTGACCACCATTCCTTTCCATTTAAATGAACTATTATAAAATGAGATGTATATTTTAACATTTTAAAAATACGATCTAATCTTTTTGTGTATTTTTAGGATCAGAGTCCCCTTTTATAAAAGCTAAAATAGCAAGCTCCATGGACAAATCTGCTTATAGCACATCAAAACGTATCTTAGGACAAAAACAAATCTCCATATTGATCCATGGACTCGCCTGGCTTATTTTCTTATCCTTTCCAGTACTATTTTTTAACAACGGTCAATTGGAAATTAAGGAAATACTTTTTGCACCGGCATTTTGGATTTTCACAGGCTGTTTTTTAATCCTATTTTATGTCAATGCCTATGTACTGATTCCATACAGCATAAAGCATCGAAAATTTATCAGTTACGGAATCTCCATTATTTTGACAGGTTTGTTACTAGCTTGCTATCTTCAGCCCTTTGACCGGCTGATGCGTATTGGACGTCAACAATTACCGACCCCTGGGGACAGAGAATTTTCACCTAGGCATCATCCTGATTTTCCACCGCCACCATCTGCTAGGCATTTCCCATACCGAGGTCCAGGGCAATCCCCGGGACAACGGCCACAACCTATCGATATCGCTTCTGTGTATATTTTCCTGTTAACTATTAGCCTTGCCGCGCTCTATAGAATCGTAACCTATTGGATGGAAACGCAGCAAAAAATGCAATTGGTCGAACAAGACCGTATGAAGGCCGAACTTTCCTTTTTAAAAGCGCAAGTCCACCCCCACTTCTTGTTTAATACCTTAAATAATATTTACGCATTGGCACTGACCAATGATGATGCCGTCGCAAGTAGTATTCATCGTCTTTCGCAATTAATGCGTTATTACATGGATGAACGGCACAGTGATACGATTGACATCAAGATCGAAATCCAGGCTATACAAGATTTTATCAATCTCCAAAAGCTACGCATTGGCCCGAATTGTTCGATCAGTGAACACTATACGGGGCTCGAACACCCTAAAACGATACACGCATTTGTGCTGCTTCCTTTTGTTGAAAATGCGTTCAAATATGGATTAAGCACCATAGAGCCCTGCCAATTAAGTTTTGAGGTCATTCTAACGCCAACATCCTGCACATTAAATGTAAAGAATAGCATTGCTACACAGTCAACCGAACAACACCGCACAGGAACAGGCCTTAAAAATGTTCAACGTCTATTGGAACATTTTTATGCCGACAGGCACCGCCTGACGATCCAACAGGAGGATCATTCTTTTTTTGTTCAGCTTATCCTCTATATTTCTCCATAAATTGTTTTTATATTAGGCTATACGATTATGTATACATAAAGCAGTCTATCTTAATTTAATCGATGTTAACTTGCATAGCTCTTGACGATGAACCATTGGCTCTTCGTGTTATTTCTACGTTCACAGCAAAGCATCCCGCTATACAGCTTGCTGGAACCTTCAATAACCCCCATGAAGCGAAGTTGTATCTCGCCAATAACAGTGTTGATTTGATTTTTTTGGATATTGATATGCTCGAAATCAACGGTATTGATTTTGCAAAAAACTTAAATCCAAGACCCTTATTGATTTTCACTACGGCACATAAAGAATATGCGATAGATGGATTTGAACTTGATTCAGTAGACTATCTTCTCAAACCATTTGACTTCACTCGTTTTGAACGGGCTATCGATAAGGCAATGACACGTTCAGCTTCACAGAGCCATCGCCCTTTCTTAATCGTTAATGTGGAATATCAACGCATCAAAATCTACCTTGATGAAATTGAGTGTTTGGAAAGCATGCAAGATTATATCAAAATTCATCTCATACAAGGAAAAACAATATTGACTTTGTCGACGATGAAAGCCATGTTGGATCGTTTACCGCCAAATCAGTTTATCCGCATTCATCGCAGTTTTGTTATCGCGGTCAAACACATCATTACGTTTTCACAACGTAAAATACAATTACCCAACTTCACATTGAAAGTCGGCGATGGGTACTATAATGAAGTGATCAAATGTTTACGTGATTCGTCGATGCAATAAGCCTCTTTATCGACACTTAACATTATTTTACATCTCCGTCCACTACCTTGCTTCCATTCATAAAAAAGAAGAGATATGGAACGCAAAAATTTTATAAAAACCTTATCATTGCTGGCATTTACAGGTCCAATGGTCTGGGCAGCCTGCAAGAAAGACGATACCGCATCAACCACGGACGAGGGCACTGACGTCAATGTCGATTCAAGCTGTAGTGTGACACCATCTGAAACCGAAGGGCCCTTTCCGACAAAAACACCTTCAAGTTATGTCCGCTCAGATATACGCAAAGGTGATGGTATTGGGGCTAATATGCTCGGTTTAATTACTATTGTCAATACAAATAATAACTGTGCAGCACTAGAAGGTGCCTTAGTGGATATATGGCATTGTGATGTGGAAGGTAATTACTCGCAATATGGTGGAACACAAATGCAATCCAGCAACTATCAGTCTGTCAATTGGTATCGTGGTAGACAAGTTACCAATGCCAATGGACTTGTTTCTTTCCAAACCATCTTTCCGGGCTGGTATCAAGGCCGAGCAACACATATTCACGTCCATGTATATGATGCTACAGGTAAATCGCTATTAGTGACACAAATCGCTTTTCAAGATAGCCTGTGTCTTGAAGTCAATAATACAGGTTCATCTTATGGTTACAAAAAAGGTGTTTCAGGCTATACCTATAATGCCAATGACAACGTATTCAGCGATGGTGTTACCAAAGAAATGTCTACGGTCACAGGATCCTTATCTGAAGGTTTCCAAATGAAAATGACGATTCATGTTAATGCTTAACAGCCTGATCATGCAGAATATTAGAATCTATATCGCGGAACAGCGAGGGGAAACATCTACCGGAACACATTTAGTCAGGAGCACCCTCAATTATGGCTCCTTTGCTGCTCCTCACCCGGAAGCTATTGGTCGACTTCAACAGGTCAATAACTGGGAAGTTGCGCCTCAAGGCTCTTTGGATCTCCCGACCAATAAAGGTACGGTCTCGCTTTTGATTCCTTTGATTGGGGATCTACTTGTAACAATGAATGGCCAAACCTACACGGTACCCGTTGGGACAATCTTAATATGCAATCCTGGAAATAGTACGGCAATTCATATAAGGGCATCGTCCGAAACTGAAGGCCCAGTGACCTTTCAAGAATTTGGACTTAATTCGACAATACACACTCCTACACTACCTCATATCGTGGATCTTCCATTTACATCTTCATTTGAGAAAAACAAGATGTATCCTGTAGGCACCGATTTAGCTACTGATTTTCAGTTCTACTTCGGTGCATTTGCTGGAAAACATGATTTTGAATTACAAACTGGCCCAGACCACAAAAACGTATTTGCATTTACGTTAGATGGTAATTTTGAAATTGAAGAACGCATCCTTTATCCATTTGATGGTCTTTATCTACCATATTCAAACAATTTGGACATCGAATGTTTATCAGCAACTGGCCTTTTGGTAGTTTTGAGTTTCTAAAAATAATATCCATCATCAAAGTCCAACCTATCAATTCACTCTGATTCAATAGGCTGTCGACATAAGAGTCCGTTTTTTTGAAAAACGACATATCATTGTTCATAACTGGATAATGTACGTTTCGAAAGACCGATTCATAAAAAAAGTGAAGGGTCTACCCTTCACTTTTCCACACGATGTTAATAAAATGTTGAAAACCTCATTTCGCTTTTAAGGTGATCCCTCAAGTTACTCACAACTTGTTGATATTGCTGTTTAATATTTTAAAAATGGCTAAAAACCAACGCTTTTCAAGTTTAATCCTGTACGCTCGTCTAAACCGAACATTAAGTTCATATTTTGTACAGCTTGACCAGATGCTCCTTTCAGCAAATTATCGGTCGCATTTAAAATAAGGAGCTTATTTTCGTGCTTTTCGAGGTGGATAATACTTTTATTTGTATTAACGACCTGTTTGAGGTCAATATTTTTAGGACTGACATGTGTAAAAGGGTGAGCGGCATAATAGCTGTTATACAATGCGTAGGCCTGCTCTTCAGACAAATCGGTGTCTACATAAATTGCCGAAAAAATTCCGCGGGCAAAATCGCCACGTTGAGGAACAAAATTAATTTTTGCAGCAGCACGTTCCAACAATGATCCGTCTGACACCGGCAAAAATCCCGCTTGTAGCTGATCCAAGGACTCTGAAATTTCCTGCAAATGCTGGTGTTCAAAAGATTTGTAAGCAGAAAGGTTATTGTTACGCCAGGAGAAATGCGTTGTTGCACCTGGTTTTTGTCCTGCCCCTGTTGATCCAGTCGTTGCATTAACATGGATTTGATCAGGTAATAAGCCTTTACTCGCTAATGGCAATAAAGCCAATTGGATATTTGTTGCAAAGCACCCTGGATTAGCAATATACTGAGCCGTTTTGATTGCCTCTTTGTTTAGTTCCGGAAGCCCATACACGAATTGTTGACCTTGGAAAGCTGTATTCGCACGAAGACGATAATCTTGTGAGAGATCAATAATCTTCACGGATGCATCGATTGGATTTGCATCTAAAAATTTCCGTGCATCACCATGACCAACACATAAGAACAATACATCAATCGCGGAGTGAAAGTCCGAAGAGAAGGTCAATTCAGTATCACCAAATAGATCATTGTGAACTTCATATAACTTATTTCCTGCATTGGAAGCGCTATTAGCAAATACGATTTCCACCTCAGGATGATAAATCAATACACGTAATAATTCACCACCAGTATATCCTGCCGAACCAATTATTCCTACTCTTATCATTTTTTTGAATTTAGAATTTAGGTATGCATTATCACCTATCATGCCATGTACTTTTTCTTATCAAGTTTACTTTAAGAAAAAATACATGGCATAAAACACGGTTTATTTTTTATTCACTTTGTGCCAAATGATGGTTTGATTTCCAAAAATTTTGGAGAAACCTTTCACATCGTCACCTGTATAGCCCTTATTCATTTCACCATAGCTGCCGAATTTATTGGACATCAAATCGTGTTCAGACTCGACACCAATGACGACAAAACGGTATGGGTGAAGTTCAACAATCACTCGGCCAGTCACTGTTTCCTGTGAGGATTGCAAGAATGCTTCGATATCACGCATAACGGGATCGTGCATTTGGCCTTCGTGCATATAATTTCCGTAGAAAGCAGCGATTTGATCTTTCCAGGACAATTGCCATTTAGTTAAGGTATGTTTTTCTAAGGCATGATGTGCCTTGATTAAAATGACAGAAGCAGCGGCTTCAAAACCCACACGGCCTTTGATACCAATGATGGTATCACCAACGTGGATATCACGGCCAATACCGTATGGTTGAGCTATTGTCTGTAATTCTTGAATCACTTTAACGGAAGCCATTTTCTCACCATTTAATGCAATAGGCTCTCCTTTTTCAAAATCGATTGTAATTTGTTGCGGCTCTGAAGAAGTCACTGGAGTTGGCCATGCCGACTCTGGTAAGTATTGGTTGGATGTCAATGTTTCTGCTCCACCAACAGAAGTACCCCAAAGACCTTTATTGATGGAGTATTTTGCTTTTTCAGCAGAATACTCTACACCATGCTTATTCAAATATTCTATTTCGGCTTCACGCGACAATTGTAGATCACGGATTGGGGTGATAATTTCCACTCCTGGAATCAGGGTCTGGAAAATCATATCGAAACGTACTTGGTCGTTTCCTGCACCTGTAGATCCATGAGCAACACATTCAGCGCCAATTTTCTTTGCGTAGTTTGCAATTGCGGTTGCTTGGCATACACGCTCAGCAGATACTGACAATGGATAAGTCGCATTTTTTAACACATTGCCAAAAATCAAAAATTTAATAGTTTCGCGGTAATAGTCTGCCGTTTCGTCTATAGCTGTATGTGATTTCACACCTAAAGCATAAGCACGTTCTTCAATATTTTTTAATTCTTCATCCGAAAAACCACCTGTATTTACAACTACGGAATGAACTTCTAAACCTAAATCTTGTGTAAGATAAATACAACAGAATGAAGTATCTAATCCGCCACTAAATGCTAAAACTACTTTTTTCATTAGAATGTTATTTTATGAGTGTTTGTTTTCAACGGCTGATTTAAGCTCGTCTCACTCGGTTTTTTATTATTATGTTGAGAGAACCTTGAACTGATCTTGTTATTATGAACATCTTCAGTTACCTGTTACATCTATTTTCAATATAATCGCTCAGCCTTAGCTTAATATCCTTTTGCGACTTTGTTATGCTTCGGAAAATTGACAGCAATAAATTTATTGGCCGATTTCCAAAACTTCGCCTGTATACGCTTTAGCAGAGACTGTTTTTGTGTAATTCTTTCCAAACGTTCTTTCGCTTCATGCTTGCGCTGGATCTTCTCCCGCAATTCACGTTCTTTCTCTTCGGGATCCCAAAGCATAGCGGTACACATACAGTTTTTACGGTCTTTACTCATCAGGATCTCATAATTCACGCAGCTTTGACAGCCTTTCCAGAATTCATCATCGGAAGTCAATTCGGAATAGGGAACCGGTTCATAGCCCAGTTCTGAATTGATTTTCATCACGGCGAATCCGGTTGTCAAACCAAAGATCTTCGCTTTAGGGTATTTCTCACGTGAAAGCTCAAAGACTCTTTTTTTGATTGCTTTTGCCAAACCGACTTTTCTGAATTCGGGATTGACAATCAAACCTGAGTTAGCGACATAATCACCATGCCCCCAAGTTTCTATATAACAAAAACCTGCCCATCGGCCATCTCTATGTAAAGCAATCACTGCTTTACCTTCATTCATCTTGTTGGCAACGTATTCTGGTTTACGACGCGCAATACCAGTACCACGAGCCTTTGCAGACTCGAACATTTCGTCGCAAATAACCTCTGCATAGTGCGCATGCTCAGGTTTAGCCGGGATAATTAAAAAATCTGATATAGTCATTGACTTACGACCCTAATAATAAAACAACAACTACTGTCGTGTTTTGTTACTAAATAAATTAAAATAATGGATTCAAAACCATCGGACAATCATGGTCTTGCTTGGAAAGATTCACTACCTCAAATCAAGCCCGAGGTAGTATAGGTCGTCGGAGGCGTAAAACAGGTATTTCTACAAAAATGAAAGCACAAAAGACCTTCTTCATAAACTTCTCAAAAGTTTGAATATAAGAATAATCGTTCTTTTTGTTCTGTTTCATTTTTTTATGCTCTGTCAATTGTTTCTGACGATGCAAATGTATAAAAATATTTTTTTCTTTTCCACAATATTCTCATTGATTTTTTGCAAAAATTAAAAATTTACAATCCACCGTCAAAACCTTCCTGTAAGCTTCATTTTCAAGCAATTAATCCACAACAAGTCGGCAATAGAACCATCACATTAGCGATATTAATTTGACAATAAAACGGATAAAGGTTTAAGGCTTTATCAATTGAAATTGTTGTTTTTTCTATCGGTTCGTTATTTTTAGTCAAAAACGATACTTTTGTAGGGATCATTTAATGGAGAATAGTATGTCACCGAGTTTAATTTTCTATATTATTTTTGCCGTCCCTTACATTATCTTTATGTATTGGCTCGTCAAACAGGACAAACATAAATATGCCTGGGGAATAGCAATCATTACTATTGTTGCCCTATTAGCGATCTACGTATCGCAGAAAGCCAGTAAAGTGGCCATGGACAATTATCAACAGCATCAGATCGACTCTAGAGAGATCGAGCGGGAAGAGCGTTTACAAAAACAACAGGATAGCATTAATCATGCTCAACAATAAAAAAGCGGCATTAGCCGCTTTTTTATTATTCATTTGTATAAATTGGAATAATCCCTTCCAATTTAAAGAGAAAAGCATATTCCAATGCAATTTCCTTTAAATAGTCAAATCGACCCGATGCCCCACCATGACCATAATCCATATCTGTTTTTAACAGTAAAACCGCATCTCCTATTTTAGTAGCTCTCAGTTTTGCTACCCATTTTGCTGGTTCAAAATACTGCACCTGACTATCGTGCAGCCCGGTTGTGACCAATAAATTAGGGTATTCTTTTGCTTCAATGTTTTCATATGGAGAATAGGCCTTCATATAATAATAGGCTTCCTTCTCATTGGGGTTACCCCATTCATCATACTCATTTGTAGTCAACGGTATTGTATCATCCAACATGGTATTCACCACATCTACAAATGGTACCTGAGCTATTATGCCATGATATTGCTCAGGCGCAATATTAGCGATTACACCCATCAGCAAACCTCCGGCACTTCCCCCTTGCGCATAGAGATGTTCGGGCATACAATAATGTTGATCAATCAGGTATTTACCACAATCCACAAAATCATAAAAGGTATTCATCTTGTGCATCATTTTTCCATCTTCATACCATTGGCGCCCCATTTCCTCACCGCCTCTGATATGTGCCAAGGCATAGATAAATTCACGATCCAACAGACTTAGTCGATTGCTCGAAAAAGTGGGATCCATCGACGCACCATAAGATCCGTAGGCATATTGCAATAATGGAGCTGAACCATCAAGTTTGGTTCCCTTTTTATAAACAATAGAGATGGGCACTTGAACACCATCTCTTGCTGTTGCAAAAACACGTTCGGTGATATACGCGGTTTGGTCATACCCTCCCAAAATCTCCTGTTGCTTTAACAATATTTTCTTCTGCTTAGCCATATCATATTCATAGACTGAGCTTGGTGTCACTAAAGAAGTATAGCCATATCGTAACTTATCACTGTTGTATTCAACATTAATACCCGGGTATACCGTATAGGCAACTTCTCCGAAATCCAAATAGTGCTGATGCTGACTCTTTAAATTATAAATTGCCAATTGGGTCAATCCATTTTTCCGTTCAGCAATCGCCAGAAAATCCTTAAACTCTTCAATATCGCTGACCAATACATCCGGTCGATGGTCTATGAATGGCTGCCAGTGGCTGCGATCTGTACGATCTAAGGGACATTGCATGATTCGGAAATTAATAGCTCCATCATTGGTAAGTATTAAGAACCGATCTTCCAATGCAACAACCGAATAGAGAACATCCTGTATCCTAGGCTGAAAAATACGAAATTCCGATTGCGGTGAGTCAGCATTTAATAACCAAATTTCTGAGGATAATGTCCCTTCAGAATTGATCATAACATATTTTCCATTTTTGGATTTACCAACTCCGATATAATTTGTGTTATCTTTTTCTTCATACACAAGCACATCTGCTGCAGGATCGCCCCCCAGTGTATGCCGCATAATCTTTTCACTAAGCAAGGTAACAGGATTCTTGGCCGTATAGAACAAGGTTCGATTATCATTTCCCCAAATAGCGGCTCCCTCTGTATTCTTTATCTGGTCCGGATAGATTTCTCCGGTCTCGATATTTTTGATAAATATGGTATATTCTCTCCGAGAGACAGTATCCACACTAAAGGCAAGCAAACGATTATCCGGACTAACAGAAAATCCTTTTGCCGTATAATATGCATGCCCTTCGGCAAGCTGATCTACATCCAACAGCACTTCCTCTTCGCCTTCCAGTGTCCCCTTTTTCCGACAGAATTTAAAATATTGTTTTCCCTCTTCCGTCCGGCTATAATAAAAGTAGCCATTTTTGTAATAAGGCACAGACTCGTCCTTTTCCTTAATCCGGGATTTCAATTCATGAAAAAGACTTTCCTGTAAATCTTCGGTATCTTGAAGCATTAAATTGGTATAATTGTTTTCCTCTTCCAGGTAGTCAATAACTTCTTGCGATTTTTCTCCTTTTTTAAAGTAATCAATCATCCAGTAATAATCATCTTGCACAGTATCATCATGTATCTTTCTGACATGAGGGTAAATTGCTGCCACTGGGGCCATCACATTAGGCCAAACTATTTTCTTATTTTGTTGCATTCGTTTTCTTATATGCTACTCAATATACATACTTTCTTATTCTGCTACCTGGATCAATCAACTAACACAGGAAACTCCTTGAAATGGTTTGAATTTAAGATATTTCGTCAACAATTTGCTAAGAGATATGGATTATAAATACTTTTAATAAAAATTAACAGTTCAGAAGAGGCATTAGCATTATCTTTGCTATTCTGCTATAGGCAGGAATATGCGAGCTTACACGCTCATGAAGAAAATTTAAATAAACAGGAGAGAATAATCAGGTGGAACGCGTTCTTTGATACAAATGAAAGCGGAACACCTATCAAGAATTTTGTACATATGAATTTAAGAAAATCACTATATCTACTTACTTTGGGCGCATTGCCCCTTATCTCTTTCGGACAATCCGATACCATTCCAGCAAATTGGTTCAATTTGGATTATAAAACAGATGGGGTCATGGGAATCAGTACCGAAAAAACGTATAAAACTTTATTGAAAGGAAGAAAATCCACTCCAGTCATTGTTGGGGTATTGGATGGAGGTGTTGATGTTTATCACGAGGATCTCAAAGATGTTGTATGGATCAATGTGAAGGATAGTCTTGCAAACGGTATAGATAATGATGGCAATGGTTATATCAATGATAAATACGGCTGGAATTTTATTGGAAACGCCGATGGAAAGGATGTTCAGTTCGATAACCTGGAATTGACAAGACAGCTTAGGGTTCTGGACAAAAAGTTTGCAAACATCACAGCAGCAACAGAACTCAATGAAACTGATCGAAAAGCTTTCGCTAGTTATCAAAAGATGCTTGCCAAATATAAAAACAAGCTAGAAGAAGCTAAGATGGGCCAATTTTCCTACGATGCGCTCAAACGCAACATATACGCTGTGGTACGTGAAATAGGTAAAAAGCCCGAAGATATCACACAGGAGGATATAGACAATTTCAAAGCAACCACAAACACGCAACGTATCGCACTTGCCTATGCAAAGGATGAAATCAACAACGGCGGCTTCGCCAAATTTTTTGATGATATCACCGAAGGTGCAAAATATTTCAACAATCAAGTTGATTATCATTTAAACAAAGCATACGATTCTCGACCTATTGTTGGAGATAATTATGAAGATGCTTCAGAGCGATACTACGGAAATGCAGATGTAAAAGGACCGGACGCATTACATGGTAGCCATGTCGCTGGAATCATTGGTGCAAAACGTAATAATAATGTTGGTATCAACGGCGTAGCGGACAATGTTAAAATACTCACAGTTAGACTTGTCCCTGATGGTGATGAGCGTGATAAAGACGTCGCAAATGCCATTCGTTATGCAGCAGACAATGGCGCTAAAGTACTTAACATGAGCTTTGGAAAAAGTTATGCCTATAATAAACAGGCCGTAGACGATGCCATCAAATATGCTGAATCCAAAGATGTCCTGATGGTACATGCCGCAGGGAATGACAGTGAAGATAACGATATAGAGCCTAATTTTCCGATGAAGTATTATACGGATGTAAAAGGTGATACAACCGGGATTGCTAATGCTTGGATCACAGTGGGTGCAACCGGCCTTTATTTGGACAATGAACTATTAGCCGATTTTTCCAATTATGGTAAAAAAACGGTCGATGTTTTCGCGCCTGGCGTCCACATCAACTCAACGGTACCAGATTCCAAGTATAAAGAAGAACAGGGCACAAGTATGGCTGCGCCCGTTGTTGCTGGTCTGGCCGCCATGATTCGTTCTTATTACCCTAATTTGAGCGCTGTGGAAACGAAACAAATTATTATGGAATCGGTAGAAAAGCCGAATCAACTGGTACAGGTAAAAGTTGGTGAAGATGCCAGCAAAACGGTTCGATTAGCAGACATTTCGGTCACTGGAGGAATCGTTAATGCATATAACGCTATCATAAAAGCGGAGGAATATACTAACAGAAAGAAAAAATAAATATTTTCTCGTTTTTTATACCAAAACTATCTTTTGTCCGTTTAATTAATTAACTTACAGAAACAAAACAACAGATGCTTATGGTAGAAAACTTTACCCAATCAGAAAACGAAGTTCAAAATTTGCTAACCCAAAACGAAAAGGTAATGACAGACGAGGACATAGAAAATGAATTGAAACTTCAATTACCAAAAATGTTGCTTCATCCAAGCAGAAGATGTGTTGAGAATATCCTTGCATATTCTAAACAACTAGAAAAAAGAAAGGCCTAATCCGGAGATTAGGCCTTTCTTTTTCACCTTACGACATCCATGATCAGCTATAGTGTAAAACTGCTGTGACTCGCCTTACCTTCCACAAACTAAAATCAGATTATTCTCCTTCTACTAGGTTTCAAAATTTCTTTTTTGATGGAAATTTTGGCTAGTTTTGAACCGATGTTAAAACAAGAACGATACAAGGCTTTCGTAGATTATTTCTCCAAAAATAGTCCTGACGCACAGACAGAACTCAACTATAGTAATCCCTTTGAATTACTGGTTGCCGTTATTTTATCTGCACAGTGTACAGATAAAAGGATCAACCAAGTCACGCCCAAGTTGTTTGCACGCTACCCAGATGCACACAGCTTGGCAGCTTCCAGCGTAGACGAGGTGTTTAGCTATATACGATCTGTAAGCTATCCGAATAACAAGGCCAAACACCTTGTGGGGATGGCTCAGCTACTGATTGAAAAGTTCGACAATATTGTACCCGAAAAAATTGAGGATCTTGTGAAACTTCCAGGTGTAGGTCGAAAAACAGCTAATGTCATTTCCTCTGTTGTTTATCATAATCCCGCTATGGCCGTAGATACCCATGTTTATCGTGTTGCAAACCGTCTTGGGCTAACTTATCGTGCAACAACACCATTAGCTGTGGAAAAACAATTGGTAAAAAATCTACCTAAAGACACGATTGCCATTGCCCATCATTGGCTTATCTTACACGGGCGTTATATATGCCTGGCCCGAAAACCACTGTGTGAGAAATGCCCTATCACTTATATGTGCAAATACTTTGAAAAAAATCACCATATAAAAAGTGTCTCAGCTATACCAGAGACAAAAAACTAATTTTTTTAGTGAAAATATTTGGTTTATGATTTTTAATTTTTAATTTTGAGAAATATATACTAAAAATATGAGCAACACAGATAAACTAAAAGCTTTACAGCTGACGTTAGATAAATTGGAAAAGAACTTTGGAAAAGGTTCAATTATGAAATTAGGGGATACTGCTGTTGAGCCGATCGAAGCTATTTCTACAGGATCTCTAGGCTTGGATATCGCCTTAGGAATTGGCGGTGTACCAAAAGGCCGTATCATTGAAATATATGGACCTGAATCTTCAGGTAAAACTACCTTAGCAACTCACATTGTTGCCGAAGCACAAAAAAAAGGCGGTATTGCAGCAATCATTGATGCTGAGCATGCTTTTGATAAATATTACGCTCAAAAATTAGGCGTAGATGTAGAAAATTTATTGATTTCTCAACCAGATAATGGTGAGCAAGGTTTAGAAATTGCTGATAACCTAATCCGTTCTGGTGCAATCGACGTTATTGTTATTGACTCCGTTGCCGCTTTGGTGCCAAAAGGTGAGATCGAAGGCGAAATGGGTGATTCTAAAATGGGGCTTCAAGCTCGTTTGATGTCACAAGCTTTACGTAAGTTGACAGGTACAATTTCAAAAACAAACTGTTGTTGTATTTTCATCAACCAATTGCGTGAAAAAATTGGTGTGATGTTTGGCAACCCAGAAACAACAACTGGTGGTAATGCATTAAAATTCTACGCTTCTGTACGTTTAGATATCCGTCGCACATCACAAATCAAAGATTCTGATGAAGTATCGGGTAACCGCGTAAAAGTGAAGATTGTAAAAAATAAAGTTGCACCTCCGTTCCGCATAGCGGAATTTGATATCATCTTTGGTGAAGGTATCTCTAAAGTAGGTGAAATCATTGATCTAGGTGTTGAATATGGTATTATTAAAAAAGCAGGCTCTTGGTTTAGCTATGGTGAGACCAAATTAGGACAAGGTCGAGATGCTGTTAAAGCCTTATTATTCGACAATCCGGATTTAATGGACGAACTTGAAGCTAAAATCCGAGCTGAAGTGACAGGAGAAGATCCAATGCTTAACATCGAGGAAAACGAAGACTAGTTGCTGTAAAAATTAGTATAATGTAGGTAGCCATCCTGTTTAGGATGGCTATTTTTTTTGCGAAAATTCAAGTGCTTAGATGATTATTTTGTTACATGTCCAAAGTTTTCAATTTGTACTAATAGATTTTATTAATTTTAGCAGGTCGAGCCAAAAACGCCTGACATCCAATGCTAAACTTAATATAAACAATGAATCGTAAACTAATTCTATTTCTTTTAATACTGCTAGGCTCAGTATTTCATCTACATGCACAAACGATACGCATACTCTCCTTTAATATCCACCACGGAAACCCACCCACCGAAAAAGAATCAGTTGTCAACCTTGACACAATTGCCAAAATTATTAAAAATTCAAAAGCTGACCTCGTAGGTCTTCAGGAAATCGATGTCAATCTCGGTAGATCATACTTTGAAAATCAAGCCAAAAAATTAGCCGAATTAACAGGCATGCACTATATCTTTTCCAAAGGGATAGACCTGGATAAAGGTGAATATGGTACCGCCATCTTATCAAAAAATCCAATTGAACGTGTAGAGAAACACTTTCTACCTTCCCCTGTGCAAAGCGAAACACGTAGTTTATCTGTAATAGAAGTCACGATACACAAAAGGAAAATCTTATTTGCAAATACACACCTTGACCTGAAAGACAAAAACAAAATCGAACAGGCAAAATTCATCACCAAGCGTTTCAAAAACGAAAAGTTACCCACTATCCTTGTCGGTGATTTAAACTCAGAACCCAATGATCCAGCGATTACTGAACTTAGCAAAATATTCACAAAAAGCAGCATTGCTAACGGATTTACGTTTCCTCAAGATAAACCCACTACTGAAATCGACTATATCATGATCAATACACCATCTGCCGCAAAGTTCTCCAACCACCGTATTCTGAACGAACAATATGCGAGTGATCATCGGCCATTATATGTCGAGATAAACATTAAATAACCACTTGTGACCTTTAAATATGAATTTTAACAGAAGAAGATTTTTGGAAGCCCTAGCACTGGCTGGGATTACACTGCCCAATATCAGCATCGCTCAAGAAAACAGTTCAAACGAAATTGAAAACGAGTTTAGCTTTGTCGTACCTGCCTATCTACAAAATCAAACCGAAACAGGAATCAGTATTTTTACGATTTTGAGCAAAGATGCCTTTGCTTGGCTCGAGATACTGGACAATGGAGGGAATGTCCAAAAAAAGATCTACCAATCCGAAGATGGGATGATCAATGCCAATACTGATTTCTTTCATTTTACAATTGAAGACGCACCGCGCTCATTTCGCTATCGCATCAAAGCGAAGGAAGTGCAAAAATTCGATCCTTATAAAATCGTATACGGCCAAGAAATAGAAACCCCTATTTTCGAGGCCAAATTAGCCAAGAACAATCAAGAACAGATTCGCTGTCTGGTCTATAACGATGTACATGAGGAAAAAAGCAGCTATCGTGACCTTATTCCGCATCAGGATATTTCACCCTACGATTTTTTTGTACTGAATGGTGATTCCTTTCATTATGTCACCAATCAGCAAGATATTACAGAGAAACTACTAAAGCCAATTGAATTTTTTGCGACAAGCAAACCATTCATTATGAATCGGGGAAACCATGAGACAAGGGGATCCTTCGCGCGTAATTTCAAACGATATTTTGGTTATCCTGACAACAAGTATTACCAGGCCTTTAAAAGAGGTCCTATTTTTTGGATCATGTTGGACAGTGGCGAAGACAAGCCTGACAATCATGAGGTATACGCCGGAACAGTCGACTATGATAACTACAGAAAAGAACAGGCTCAATGGCTGGAAAAGGTTCTACAATCCAAGGAAAGAAAGCGTGCACAACACACTGTTGTCATTAGCCATATACCGATTTTTCATTCGGATGACTGGCATGGTACCTTGGATAACAGAGCATGTTTTCATCCCTTGTTTCAGAAATATAAAATTGATGCCATGATCTCTGGTCATACACATCAATATGGCTACTACCCTGCAGATAAAGATCACAATTATCCTGTATTTATAGGCGGAGGTCCAAAAGTTGGGAAAAGAACTATCATCGATGTAGCCGGCAACAACAAGTCATTGAACATACGGATGACTAGAGACGATGGCACAGAACTGGGATTATTTAAGAAATAAAAAAGGGCGCTTGATAAGCGCCCTTTTTTCTATTTTGATTGAAGAAAGCTGCGATGCGAACTTTCTTATTCTCCCTTTTCCAAGAAAGGGTATCTATAATCTGTATCTGGATTAAATGTCTCTTTGATTGTACGAGGAGACACCCAACGAAGCAAATTGATCATTGATCCCGCTTTGTCGTTTGTACCCGAGCCTCTAGCACCACCAAACGGTTGTTGACCTACGACAGCACCTGTACACTTATCATTCACGTAGAAGTTACCAGCGGCATGTCTCAATTTATCTGTTGCTAAATTAATCGCATACCGATCTTGCGCAATGATTGATCCAGTCAAGGCATAAATAGATGTTGTATCAACAATATCTAAGGTTTCTTCAAACTTAGCATCCTCGTAAACATATACGGTCAGGACAGGTCCAAACAATTCCTCAACCATGGTTTCGTAATCTGGTTTTGAAGCCTCAATGATTGTTGGATGAATGAAATATCCTTTAGATTTATCGTATGTACCACCAACTACAATTTCTGCGTCATTAGATTCTTTAGCTCTGTCGATATACTTCGCTAATTTATCAAATGACTTCTCATCAATTACAGCATTGAAAAAGTTTGTAAAATCTTCTGTTCCACCGATTGTAAAAGATTTTACGTCAGTAGTCATAGATTCTTTCAATGCAGGCCACAACGATTTAGGAATGTATGCACGTGATGCAGCAGAACATTTTTGACCTTGGTATTCGAAAGCACCACGAACCAAAGCTGTATTTGCAGCTTTCAAATCGGCCGAAGGGTGTACAACGATAAAATCCTTACCACCAGTCTCACCAACAATACGTGGATACGTTTTATAACGGTGGATATTGTTACCGATCGTCTTCCAGATATCCTGGAATACTCCTGTTGAACCAGTAAAGTGGATACCTGCGAAATCTGGGTGTTGGAAAATCACATCACCAGCGTCAGGACCTGAAACATACACCAAGTTGATAACACCATCCGGAAGACCAGCTTCACGGAAAATTTTCATCAATACATTTGCTGAATAGATTTGGGTATTGGATGGTTTCCATACAACAACATTCCCCATCATTGCGACACAGGAAGGTAGATTACCCGCAATCGCTGTAAAATTGAATGGAGTCAATGCAAATACAAAACCTTCAAGAGGACGTTGTTCTACACGGTTCCACACACCTTTACCTGATATAGGAGGTTGTTGTTTATAGATTTCGCTCATGTATTGTACATTGAAACGCAAGAAATCCACAATCTCACATGCCGAATCAATTTCTGCCTGATATGGGTTCTTCGATTGTCCCAACATCGTAGCAGCATTCAACTCATAACGGTATTTACCTGAAATCAATTCAGCAGCTTTTAAGAATATCGCAGCACGATCTTCCCAAGTAAGATTTTCCCAATCCTTTTTCGCCGCTAAAGCTGCATTGATTGCATCTGTTACATGAGATTTATCGCCTTGATTGTATTGACCTAAAATATGTTGGTGGTCATGTGGAGGAGCTAAGTTTACTTTTTTAGAAGTAGTGATTTCTTTACCACCAATATACATTGGGATATCGATTTGTTTCGAACGTGCCTCATCAATTGCTGCTTTCAACAATTTACGTTCTTTCGTTCCGACAGCGTATGTGTACACCGGTTCGTTGGTAGGAACAGGAACTGTAAAAAATCCTTTAGACATATTACAATTATTAATTATTCATCCAAAAAATACTATTTATGAATCATGAAGGGATCAAGTTTGTTCATTCCATTATTTTCATCAGAAACCATGGTTTCAACTTGTTAGCATGACACTAAATAGCGTTAATAGAAGTAAAATTACCTCAAATTTTATGAATACCCAAAGTTACTGTCCTTCTTTGAGCACCTTGGAAAAGATACGTTTAAATTTTTCCAATTTCGGTTTAATCACCAATTGGCAGTATGGTTCTTTTCCATTTAATCTATAATAATCTTGATGATAGTCCTCTGCTGGATAAAATACGGTTGCCGGAACTACTTCGGTTACAATAGGTTTATTGAAAACATGCTCCTTTTCTAACGTCGAAAGATAATATTGCGTCTTATCAAGCTGCTCTTTATTGTGCACAAAAATAGCCGAACGATATTGGGTGCCAACATCATTTCCCTGACGATTGAGCTCCGTTGGATCGTGTGCTACAAAAAAGGCCTCCAATAGTTTATCGTAGCTGATCACATTTGGATCAAAAATAATATTGGTTGCTTCCGCATGCCCTGTACTCCCGGTACAAACCTGCGCATAACTTGGGTTTGCTACCCATCCACCGGTATATCCCGAAACCACATGTACAACACCCTCTAACTCCTTAAACTGAGCCTCAGTACACCAAAAACATCCTGCAGCAAATGTCGCCGTATCCAAACTCGCCGTATTTTTTTCAGGTAATTTGGTGAAATCAGGTTTCTTTACCCGATGCCCCTGCTGCTGCCCCTGGCAGGAGTTCAATACAAAAAGTGCTGTTAAAAGTATCAGAATATTTCTCATAAATAATTACCCTTCTTCTTTCCTTTTATGTTCCCTGAATTATTGGAGTTAAATTCATGCCCTATAAACAAATACCAACTAGGTTTTGTTTATAAAATAGAAAAGCGACAATAATAACTTATTGTCGCTTTTCTATTGCGCTATCAAATGATCAACTATTTAGCTGCAGCATAATTTTCAGCTACGGCATCCCAATTGATAACATTAAAAATTTCTTCTAAATACGCCGGACGTTTATTTTGGAATTTCAAGTAATAAGCGTGCTCCCAAACGTCGATACCTAAAATAGGAGTTCCTTTTACTTCAGCAACATCCATCAATGGATTGTCTTGGTTTGGTGTAGAAGTTACGGCCAATTTACCATCAGCACCAACGATTAACCAAGCCCATCCTGAGCCAAAACGCGTAGCACCAGCAGCTTGAAGTTGTTTTTTCAACTCATCAAATGAACCAAATGTAGCATTGATTGCTTCGGCTAATTCACCTGTTGGAGCTCCACCTGCATTTGGGCCTAAAACCTTCCAAAACAAAGAGTGGTTATAGTGACCACCACCATTATTACGTACTGCTGCGCTGTATTTACTTACATTTTTAATAATATCCAATAGGGATAAGTTTTCTGCGTCTGTTCCTGCGATAGCTTTATTTAAGTTATCCACATATGCCTGATGGTGTCTGTCATGGTGGATTTCCATTGTAGTTTTGTCAATATGTGGTTCCAATGCGTCGGCTGCGTATGGTAACGCTTCTAATTCAAATGCCATATCTATTTTAATTTAAATGTTTATTACTTCGTTTATACATACAAATATAACACAATATACACGGTTATGTTTTTATGTGTTACAATAAATCCATTATTTCCCTACCGTTTTTGACGAAAAAATGATTTTACCAAATCAGCACATTCGTCCTGCAAAATGCCATGTGTAATGACAGTTTTGGGGTGTAATATTTTATCGTGAAAATGGGAATAGCCACGCTTTTCATCTTTGGCTCCATAGACTATTTTACCAATATGTGTCCAATAGGCCGCTCCGGCACACATGATACAAGGCTCAATGGTAACATATAATGTACATTCATCCAGGTATTTGCCCCCAAGGTAATTTGCTGCTGCTGTAAAAGCCTGCATCTCAGCGTGAGCTGTCACATCATTTAATCGCTGCGTCAAATTATGACCTTTCCCTATAACACGTCCTCGATGAACAATAACTGCCCCAATAGGCACCTCTCCCTCTTGGTAAGCGACCTTAGCTTCATTCAATGCCATACGCATGAACGACTCGTCACTATCGATGAGTTGTGTTCCTTCAAAATCTATAAATGTCATGGTACAAACTTAACTAAGTTTAGATCCATTTGGTAATTTTTTGTCGACAGATGTCAAAATAATATCTCCATTTTCGTCCGGAAATCCGGTCACTAGACACTCAGAAAAGAAATTAGCGATCTGCTTTTTGGGAAAGTTCACAACTGCGACAACTTGCTTCCCAATCAACTCCTCTTTGTTGTAGTGTACTGTAATCTGGGCACTACTCTGTAATACACCAATTTCATCGCCGAAATCAAGTTTCAATTGATATGCTGGCTTTTTAGCTCTTGGAAAGTCTTTTGCTTCTAAAATAGTTCCTACCCGTAAATCCACTTTCTCAAAATCGCTCCAACTAATGGCATCACTCATAATCGGTTGCTACTAATATCCTGAATCTCTTTACCTATCGTAAATAAAACATAGGAAGGCTTCCGTCCCAAACGTAAAGACAATCTATTGATCAGTTTATCTTCCTCTCCTGCTTGAAAAGCTAAATCTTCATCACTTAAGTGGTTGTACTTGCGACGGAGTTTTTCTTTGGCTACTTGCCACTGTTCTTCGTTAATTTTCAGCATAACTCAGATTTAGGTATAAAATTTGTATATCTTTACTGAACTGTAAAAGTTTGTTTAAAGATACAATATATACATAAATAAAAGATTATGAAAAAGATTTTACCAGCATTACTTTTGATTTGTGGTAGCGTAGCAACGGCACAGGCGCAGCTTTTGCCAGGGTTTGAGGTGGGTGTAAAAGGAGGCTTGAACTTCTCTAAACTTAAAAGTGATGGAAAATATTTCAATTCTGACACGAAAGCAGGCTACCAAGCAGGTCTTTATGGACGTGTTGGTGTATTGGGATTCCATATTCAGCCTGAGGTTTACTTAACAGGTAAAAACACGACAGTGAAAGCAGAAAATGGCGAATCGACAGATGTAAAATTTACAACGGTCGATGTTCCGGTATTATTAGGCAAACGTTTTGGTTTAGGTCCGATTGGAGCAAGGATTCAAACTGGCCCAATATTTTCATTTAAAGTCGATGACAAGCAAGATAAAGTCATTGACCAATTGAACCCAAATAACTACAAAAAAAGTGGTACATCTTGGGCATTTGGTGTAGGTGCTGACATTTCAAGCTTACGTGTCGATGTAAGATATGAAATGGGCTTGAACAAGGTCAACAACGAAAGTCAGGCAAATCCCAAAATCAACATGTGGAGTATCGGTTTAGGCTATAGATTATTCAGTATCCTATAGTTCTTTAAACCTTGTTCATATACTGTTTAAAAGTCCGTTTTTATTCAAAACGGACTTTTTATTTCAATAAACTTTAGAACCGTTCTAAATTATTGCTTTTTCTTGTCAAAATGGTATCATATTTAATAGCAAATAGTAGATTTGCCTAATTCAAATTAAATTACAAGGATAATGAGTAAATCAAAGCCAGTTTTCAGTTCTTCGATTGGGAAGAAGCTAATCATGAGCTTAACAGGAATCTTCCTATGTTTATTCCTAGTTGTTCACTTGGTTGGTAACTTGCAATTATTTAAAGATGATGCGGGTCTAGCGTTCAACAAGTACGCCTATTTTATGACTCACTTTACACCAATCAAAGTTGTTTCTTACTTATTGTATGCTTCGGTAATTGTTCACGTCATCTACGCTATTACATTGTCGATGAAAAACAAGGCCGCTCGTCCTATTGGTTATGCCAAATATGATGGTCAAGCAAACAGCAAGTGGAATTCACGCAACATGGGTATCTTAGGTACTGTCATTTTAGTATTCTTAGCTACGCACATGTCTAATTTTTGGTGGAAGTTTCACAATGATGAAGTGCCGTACATCGAATACCGTACTGATTTGGCAACTGGACAAACCACAGCGAGAGAACTTCAAGCTTCTGAATTCCACGACTACCAAGAAACGGTAGAAAACAATGTTCAAATCTTAAAAGCGAGAGATTTGTACAAGCAAGTTGACTTTGCATTCAAAAATGTTGCATTGGTAGCTTTGTATGTTATTGCGATGGCAGCTTTGGCATTCCACTTAATTCATGGTTTCCAATCTGCATTCCAAACTTTAGGTTTTAACCACAGAAGATATATTGGAATCATCAGAGCAATCGGTGTTTGGGTATTTGGGGTATTAATTCCAATTGGCTTTGCAATAATGCCATTGTTTTTCTTCTTTAAATAATTCAGAATCTTTTAAGATAAAGCTCAGGCTTTATCGATCAATATAAAATTAAGAGATATGTTAGATTCAAAAGTACCAGCGGGCCCATTAGCCCAAAAGTGGTCAAATCATAAATTTAATCTTAAGTTGGTTAACCCTGCTAACAAACGTAAATTTACTGTTATTGTTGTTGGTACAGGTCTTGCTGGTGCATCTGCAGCGGCATCTTTAGCCGAATTAGGATATAATGTAATTACCTTCTGTTACCAAGATTCACCTCGTCGTGCGCACTCTATTGCGGCACAAGGTGGTATTAACGCAGCAAAAAGCTACCAAAACGACGGAGACTCTGTTTTCCGTTTATTCTACGATACAATCAAAGGTGGTGACTACCGCTCACGTGAGGCAAACGTTTACCGTTTGGCAGAAGTATCTGTCAACATCATTGACCAATGTGTTGCTCAAGGTGTTCCATTTGCACGTGAATACGGAGGTCTATTGGACAACCGTTCTTTCGGTGGTGCGCAAGTTAGCCGTACCTTCTATGCACGCGGTCAAACGGGACAACAATTGTTGTTGGGCGCTTATTCAGCGTTAAACCGTCAAATCAAAAAAGGAAAAGTAAAATCTTATACGCGTCATGAGATGTTAGACTTGGTTATGATCGATGGTCATGCTAAAGGTATCGTAACTCGTGACTTGGTTTCCGGTAAAATCGAAACTCATGCTGCACATGCAGTATTGATGTGTACTGGTGGTTACGGTAACGTATTCTTCTTGTCTACAAATGCAATGGGATGTAACGTTACAGCAGCTTGGAGAGCACACAAACGTGGTGCTTACTTTGCTAACCCTTGTTATACGCAAATTCACCCAACGTGTATCCCGGTAACAGGAGATCACCAATCTAAATTGACATTGATGTCAGAGTCTTTACGTAATGACGGCCGTGTATGGGTTCCTAAAACTCAAGAAATGGCAGAAAGATTACGTAAAGGTGAGATCAAAGCCAATGATATCAAAGAAGACGACAGAGACTATTTCTTGGAGCGTAAATACCCTTCATTCGGTAACTTGGTACCACGTGACGTAGCATCTCGTAATGCAAAAGAAGCTGTTGATGATGGTCGTGGTGTTGGTAAAACTGGTTTCGCCGTATTCTTGGATTTTAAAGAAGCGATCGGTCGTCTAGGCGAAGATGCAGTACGTGCTAAATACGGTAACTTATTTGACATGTACTACCAAATCACCGACGAGAACCCATACAAACAACCAATGCGTATCTACCCAGCTGTTCACTACACAATGGGTGGGGTATGGGTTGACTACAACTTGATGACTACAATCCCTGGTTTGTATGCTTTAGGTGAGTGTAACTTCTCTGACCACGGTGCAAACCGTTTAGGTGCATCGGCGTTGATGCAAGGTCTTGCCGATGGTTATTTTGTAATCCCTTACACTGTGGGTGATTACTTAGCTAAATTAGGTTCATTTGCGCCAGTAGATCATAGCCATCCAGCTTTCGAAGCTACTCGTAAGGAAGTTGAAGACAAAATCAACAAATTGTTGTCTTTAAACGGTACAGAAACTGTTGATGATATCCACAAAAAACTAGGTCTCATCATGTGGGAATATTGTGGTATGGCTCGTACAGCTGAAGGATTACAAAAAGCACAAGGTTTGATCCAAGAGTTGAAAAAAGAATTCTGGACAAATGTTAGAGTTCTTGGAGAGAATGAAGAATTAAATCTTTCTTTAGAAAAAGCTGGTCGCGTAGCTGACTTCTTAGAATTGGGTGAGTTAATGGTTGTTGACGCATTGCAACGCGCTGAGTCTTGTGGTGGTCACTTCCGTTTAGAAAGTCAAACTGAAGAAGGTGAAGCAAAACGTAACGATGATGAATTCGCCTATGTATCTGCTTGGGAATACAAAGGAGACAATGTACCTGAGGAATTACACAAGGAAGACTTGGTATTCGAGAACGTTCAGTTAACACAAAGAAGTTATAAATAAGAAGGAAAATTATCATGGCACAACATATGAATTTAACGCTGAAAGTTTGGCGTCAAAAAAATGATAAAGATAAAGGTCAATTTGTAACTTATCAGGCAAACGATATCGCTGATGATATGTCTTTCTTAGAGATGCTTGATATTGTCAATGAAGAATTGACTCGTAAAGGAGAAGATCCTGTATATTTCGATCACGACTGTCGTGAAGGTATCTGTGGGATGTGTTCATTAGTAATCAATGGTCGCCCTCACGGTCCTAAAGAAGGTACCACAACATGTCAATTGCACATGCGTAGCTTCCACGATGGACAGACAATCGTCATCGAACCTTGGAGAGCTGCTGCATTCCCAGTGTTGAAAGACCTTGCAACAGACCGTACGGCTTTTGATCGCATTCAACAAGCAGGTGGATATGTAAATATCAATACAGGAGGTGTTCCTGATGCCAACACGATTCCTATCCCCAAACGTATTGCTGACGAAGCATTCGAATCGGCTACATGTATCGGTTGTGGTGCTTGTGTTGCTGCATGTAAAAATGCTTCTGCAATGTTATTTGTATCTGCAAAAGTCTCTCAATTTGCCTTATTACCTCAAGGCCAAACTGAGCGTTACGAACGTGCACAGGCAATGGTAGATCAAATGGATGCTGAAGGTTTCGGTAACTGTACCAACACTGGTGCTTGTGAAGCTGAATGTCCTGTAGGTATCAAGTTAACAAACATTGCGCGCTTAAACCGTGAATATTTAACTGCTAAAATCTTCCGTCAAGAAGAACCACACGTTTAATTAGCATATTAAATCCTTCATGTTTTCGCTAGCATCAACAGCTACGAAAACCTAATGAAGATTCTTTCTGGCTCATGAAAATGGGTAATTCAGAAAAATAATATAAAAGTCCTTGCCCTAAGAAAGCAAGGACTTTTTTTTATATTTACAATAATGTAAATTGACGCACGTGAATTCTGGTATAAAAATTCGATTACTCCTACTTATCTTGACTTTATGCTTTATAGGAACAGCTATAACCATTAAAGAATCTGTTACCAATAAGGAAATACTAGACATTGATACAAAATCACTCAATGATTATATCGCTCAACAAGAGAAAAAAGTCGATCGAATTTTCAATGATTCACTCCTGCTCAAAACATTTAAAAACTACGATCAGTATCCTATTGCAGTATATCAGGCCTTCGAAAAGTTTAAAACCAACGAAAAGGTTTTTCTATTTCTTTTTAAGGACCATGAACCCAAGATGTGGAGCACGCATCTATTTGTGCCTATTACAGATCAGGGATTTCCAGAAAAATCCAATTTTATTCAGGATGATAACCGTTCTTACGTTGTTCGAAAAAAAACAATTGGCAATATCAGTATACTCGCCTATATTATTGTAAAAGGCTATACAAATAACAACAACCCGTATTTAAATAGCTCTTTGCGGAGAAACTTCTTCGACTCCAGAAATATTGACATCGCCTCCTATACAGACACGGTCACCATTAAAAATATCTATAGCAATGAGGGGTCTTATCTGTTCTCCGTTAAGCTAAAAGATGGAGAGCATGAAAATGCCTATACAATTTTGCAATTCTTCTGCTGGCTACTTGCCTGGATCGCGTTACTGATCTTCTTCAATAGCCTCTGCTTACATATGGCCAAGACAGGAAGGGCCTGGTGGTCTGCGATACTGCTATTGTCGATATTTAGCCTTGTCAAATTTGCCGATCTTAAGTGGAACCTGCTGTCCGAAAATGCGACATTTTCAATTTTCGACTCACGGAATTACGCCTATAATCGCTTCTTCCCTAATATATGGTCCGTGATGTCCACCACCATATTGGTGCTATGGTTGGTTCTATTTATCTATTCAATTCGCAAAGAGCTCAACTTTGACAAAATAAAAAACATCCGGCTCTTTAGAATTCCTATCGCAATCGGATTTATTCTAAGTATATATCTATCGTTCGGTCTATTGTATGACATCGCTGGTACATTAATTACACACTCCAACAACATCTATTTTGATTTCACAAAACTTGTCGATTTACATTTCTTAAGTTGGGTAGATCTAGGCATTGTTGGCATGGGTATTTTGGCTTTAAGTATCTACATTGATCTTGTACTATTTTTTCTTAAAAAATTAGAATTAAAACCGACGCAGCTACTCAATATTCAACTGGCATGTGTCATTTTTGTCATCCTGATCATTTCCTTTTATATCGAGAAAAATAGCCTGGTCAATTTGCTACTCGCGCTGATCATCCTTATTAAATCATTTGGCGAGAAGTATTTCGACAGACATATATTAACAAATTATATTGCTGTACTGATACTTTGGGCAATCATAAGTGCGATCACGCACGCACGTTTCTATCAGGAACGGAACTTAATTGACATGAAAATCTTGCTGAGTAATCTACAATCAGAAGATGATGTCAATGCTGTTTCATTATTCTCTGATATTGAAAGTAGCTTAGCAAACGATCAAGAATTAAAACACTTATTTAATATCAGCCTTCCCTATACCAATACCGAGGGGATCAACGATTTTATCAAGAAAAAATACTTTAGTGGCTATCTTTCCAAGTACGAGTTCAAAGCATATTATTATGATCAGAATAATATTCCGCTCAATCCAGCCAGTCAGAATAAGATCAATGAATATCGAGAAAAGGTAATCAACAAGTCGATAAAAGTCACGCAGAACTTCTACCGTGCCAGCGCTGAATTGGGTACGCATGAATACTTCTCCATTATTCCTGTCACCATTGACCAAAATAGGATTGTCAATGTCATCATCAATCTTTCCAATAAAGATTTTAGTTATACGGTTCCCTATCCCGAAATCCTCACCGATATGCGGATCAACAATTCGCAATATTATAATAAAGGGGATTATTCGATAGCCCTCTATAAAGGCGGTTCTTTAATAACACAGTTTGGGAAATATACCTACGAGAACAATTTAAGGGGGCTGAAAGGTGTTCCAGGAGAATATATCCAAGTACTGGACCGTGATGCATACCTACATATGGCTTATGTTGCCAATAAATTCTCAACATATGTTATCAGTAAACAAAAACCTTCTTTTTGGGACTATCTAGCGACTACTTCATTTTTGTTCCTGGTATTTTTTATGATTTTCATGTTTTTCCATTTCATAAAATCATTCTATATCTTTCTTAAGAATACCAAGCTAACTTTCCGTAATTTAAAATATCAGTTCTACAAAATAGTAAATAAAATACAGTACTCTACACGTATTCAAACCTCCATTATCTCATCGGTAATACTAGCTATCCTCATATCTGCGGTAATTTCGTATATAAGTATCAACAAGCAACTTTATAATAACAATAAAGCAAGTAAGGAACGTTTTATTATCGAATTGGGCAAACGGATGGAAAATATGTTGACCTACACAGATGAAACATCCACCGAGACGCAGCTTATCAGCATGCTCAAGACATTATCTGAAACAATTTCCAAAGACTTCAATCTTTATTCCAAATCAGGCAGGTTGCTTTATAGCTCGCAACGTAGAATCTACGATCTGGAACTTTTCTCTACTTTCATTAATCCAGCTGCACTGAAGAATCTTTCTATCTTAAAAAAATCGGAGACGATTGAAGATGAGCGTATAGGCACTTTTCAATTTGAGACCAGTTATGCAACCATTAGGGACAAAAACTATAATACACTCGCTTATATAGGTATACCAAACTTCTCGCTTCAGAAGGAAGAAAATATTAATAAGAATCTTCTTTTAAATACAATAGTGAACATTTATTCGCTGATCATCATAGGCTTTGGTTTTTATGCGACATTTGTGGCCAACAGTGTCACCAATCCATTGAGCATCATCAGTAAGAAGATCTCACAACTACGCCTGGGACAACCCAACGAACCTCTGTTTTGGCAACGAAATGATGAAATAGGTACATTGATCAAAGAATATAATCTCATGATCATAAAGCTGGAGGACTATGCCAATAAAATCAAAGATACTGAGCGCGAATCAACCTGGCGTGAGATGGCTCAACAGATAGCCCATGAAATCAAAAATCCGCTGACGCCAATGAAATTAGGTATTCAGCAACTCCGTAGATCGTACAAAGATGAAGACCCTAAATTTCCGGATCGCTTCAATAAATTCTCCACTTCATTTATCGAACAAATCGATGCATTGACGTATATTGCCTCAGAATTTTCGCACTTCGCAAAATTCCCAAATACAGTAATGGAAAACATCAATATTGTAGAAAAGGTAACAAAGTCCATTTCCTTGTACAACAATACACCAAATGTAAGTATTCGTCTCATTAACAATGCCGATCACAAAACCCTTATTGTTAAGGCTGATGGTAATGAGTTATTGAGAACCTTCAATAATTTAATAAAAAATGCGATTGAAGGAGGTTATGGGCGAAAAAACATGAAGATCGAGATTTCCATTGAACGCTACTCAGACAAATTTGTCAAGATAGACATCAAAGACAATGGTTATGGAATTCCCAAAGAGATGCAGGATAAAATTTTCCAGATTAATTTCACGACAAAGAGTTCAGGAAACGGCTTAGGGCTAGTTCTTGTCAAAAAAACAATAGAAGCCAGTAATGGGCAAATTTATTTTGAGACTGTAGAAGGCGAAGGTACAACGTTCCATATACTGCTTCCTTTACAACAGATAGAGTCTTAATATGTGTAGATAGCAATCAACAAAAATAAGACATCGAAGAAAGCTTATATGCGCTCCATCTTCAGTGTCTCTAAATAAGCATTTGTGTAAAGAAATGGGCGTCACACCAACTGATGTAGATAAAAATATAGCGTTCAATTAGGGTATAACTCAAACACTGATAGCATAAAACTAACCAGTTAATCGATAGCCTTATTATTTTGCTTTAAGGATCAGTATAACAAGAACAGTACACTATAAACAAAAAAGCTC